>CBDUPM010000042.1:0-10910 GCA_965369105.1 uncultured Bacteroidales bacterium
GTTGACCTTTAAATAGTAACCAAACCATAAGAAGCATTGTCTTCTTCCAAATAAAATAGCATGAAACCAAAAAAGAAAAACAAGGCAAATCTTGAAAAATCAAGATTCATTTTTTTTGAAATCGGAATTATTCTTGCCCTCTCAATTGTTTTGGTGGCCTTTTCGTGGTCGTCAATACCCAAAGAAATCGATGATAAGGACTTCAATGTCCAACTGGATGTCGAACAAATAGAAAAAATGATCAGGCTTCCTAAGGAAGAAAAAAAGCAGGAGGTTAAAAAACTGCAGGTTAAAACGATATTTAATCCGGTGGATGATGAGAATATAATTATCGAAGATTTTGAATTTTTTAATTCTGAAATAAATCCGGGAGATGGTTTTGATATCCCAATAAGCATTGAAGATGAAGAATTTGATGAAGCACCTGTTCCCATCTGGAAGGTCCAGGAACAACCAAAATTTAATGGGGGAGACCCTGAAATTGAGTTTAGAAAATTTATTACCCAAAACATTGATTACCCCGACCTGGCTGTTGAGAATGGTGTCCAGGGTCGTGTAGTCTTAAGTTTTGTTATTGATAAAAATGGTAAACTGATCGATATTAAGGTTTTGGGTTCAGCACATCCAGATCTGGATGCTGAAGCTGTCAGGGTTTTTGAAGCATCACCATTATGGACCCCGGGTGAACGAAATGGGAAAAAGGTGGCAGTGGTTTTTCAGTTCCCGGTAGTATTTAAACTGAATTATTGATTTGGAGGTTTAAAATTTTGAAGCCATCCAAAAGCTGAGATAATTAACCGCAATGAACGCAAAGTATTTCCGGTAAGTATATAAAGCATAGGCTCTTAAAGTGGGATACTTTACGACCTACTGGGATTCTTCCTGTTTATTGCGGTTAATCTTATTTTTCTGACAGCCTCAATGGCTCCTGGGGAAGACGGTTTTTAACTCACAATCCTCTCCGCTATCTGAACGGCATTCAATGCAGCACCCTTTTTTATCTGATCGCCCACACACCAGAAAGTAATGCCCCTGGGATTAGTCAGATCTTTTCTAACCCGGCCTACATACACATCGTCCTTTTCTGACACAAACAGTGGCATGGGGTATTGGTTTTCGGCGGGATTGTCAATTAGGGTCAGGCCTTCAAACTCAAGAAATGCTTTTTTCACTTCCTCCACAGAAATTTCATCGTCCGTTTCCAGCCAGATAGCTTCGGAATGTGAACGCATAACAGGAACCCTTACACATGTGGCACTCACCTGTATATCGGAATGCATGATTTTTTGGGTTTCCCAAACCATTTTCATTTCTTCCTTGGTATAATCGTTTTCGAGAAATACATCTATATGGGGAATCAGGTTCATAGCGAGCTGATACTGAAATGTTTTGATCTTTGGTTCCTTACCGGATACCAGGTCTTTGGTCTGATCTTCGAGCTCTGTTAATCCGGATGCTCCTGCTCCACTGGCCGCCTGATAGGTGGCTACATGAATTTTTGTAATCGGAGACAGGTTCTGAATGGGCTTTAAAGCAACAACCATTTGAATGGTAGAGCAATTCGGGTTGGCAATAATACTTCCAGGCCGGGTAGAAATATCTTCCGGGTTTACCTCAGGAACTACCAGCGGAATATCATCATTATAGCGAAATGCACTCGAATTATCAATCATGATGGCACCATGCTTAGTAATGGTTTTGGCGAATTCTTTGGAGATACCTGCACCTGCTGAGGTTAAAGCAATATCTACATCTTTGAAATCATCGTTATGCTTTAATTCCTTGACAACTAATTTTTTACCCTTAAATTCATACTCTTTACCTGCTGATCTTGCTGATCCGAATAATACCAGTTCATCCATAGGAAAGTTTCTGTCAGATAATACTTTGAGAAACTCCTGTCCAACGGCACCGCTTGCGCCAACTACTGCAACTTTCATTATTGAAAAATTTTAATTAAAAAACTATAGGAAAATTAGTTATTAAAGAAATATCTTTTTAATTTTATTGTATCTCCTTTCGAAGTCTTACAAATTATAAGCCCCAAAATTCGTAAAAATAATTTGTAAAGTGAAAAAACTAATGATGCTTTTTTCATTTTGCCCTGTTTTTATTTTCGGGCAGGTGAAAACAGACTTTGAAACAGGTTTTACCGGTGGCTGGGAACAATTCCCTGAGAACCGGTGGGGTATTTCTGATGAAAATCCAATATCCGGATTTTATTCTCTCAGACACAGTTTTGATAATTCAGGTTCTGGTTGCGATAATATCTCCCTTAACTATGGAGAATTGTTGGTCGATTCCAGCATTTACTGGTCATTTAAATTGTTCTATGATTACAAACCTTCGGGTTCAAATAATTGGGCTGTGTATTTATTATCTGAGGAAAATGCAGAATTATTTCACTCAGATGCAAATGCTTTGATCCTGGGGGTCAATTTAAATTCAACAGACGACAGCCTTAAATTCCATTTTCAGGACGGAAAGAATGCTGAAGTAGAAAAAGTACTGGAACTTAACTGGGAGGATGATGTAAAACAGGAACCGGTTCTGTTTGAAATTTTTAAGAACAGAGAAGAGCTTTTCAGTATCCAAATCAAAAGAATTTCGGGTGAAACCATTTTCTCTGAAGGGGGATTTAAATTGAAACTACCGGAAAATCCGGAATATTTTGGATTGGCTTATTGCTATACTTCTTCCAAAGATATGCTTCTTAGTTTGGATGATCTGGAAATAAATGCATCTTTCTACAGGGATACTCTACCCCCTGAAATTGAAGAAGTGAAAATTCATTCCGGCAGAAGGATTGAATTCATTTTTTCTGAAAAGATTTTTCTGAAGCCCGATTTAGAGTTTCGTTTGAGCAATGACATAGAAATGGATTCATTTCAGATAAACCAGAATTCTGTATTACTCTTTTCTCCCCGGGATTTAGAAAACGATCTGACTTATAGCTACCTGCTGAAGGGTATTGAAGATAAAAAAGGAAATTCAACTATTTTAACAGGAGAATTCCTGTTTTTTTACCCCGGGTTTAAATCCATAATTTTTACCGAGATTTTTCCCGATCCATCGCCTAAAGTTTATCTCCCGGAAAATGAATACCTGGAAATGTATAACCGCTGGCATCACCCGGTTAATTTGCAGGCCTGGAAATTAAAAATAGGGGAAAAGGAAATTTTATTCCCCGAACTCGAAATCAAACCGGAAGAATATATTTTACTGGGTTCAGCTGAACCTGAACATTACCAGGCTAAACACTATATCCGCTTGTTTTCTTCTTCCACCCTGTTAAAAAACTCCGGTTCTTTAATAACATTGGAGGATCCCTATGGCCTCTTGATTGATGCATTGGAATACCATCAGAACTGGTATGCAGATGAAATGAAGTCGGAGGGGGGATGGTCACTCGAAAGAATTGACCCGGAAAACCTTTGCGGGAAGGAAGAGAACTGGAAGGCCTCCATTGATCCGGCCGGAGGCACACCGGGAAAGGAAAATTCAGTTAAGGATGTAGTATTTGACCATATCAATCCATTTGGGAAAAGGCTGATTTATTCTGACTCTTTAGTCTGGATCTATAGTTTGAATGAAAGCTTAATCAATGGGAAAGACTGGAAGGAATACCGGCCTCCGGAGGAAATTCTTTCAATGGAATTCATTCCCCCTTTAAATGACGGGATATCATTTGCTCTGAATGATAAAAGTGTTTTACCCTATAATTTCAAATTGCCATCTTTACTGGAAGATTGCGCTTCTAACCGGAATATAAACGGAGACAGCCTGGTATTTGCCATTCCGGAAAAACCCGGATACCTGGATATCATTATAACCGAGATAATGATGGAACCAATTGCCACAGCTCCGGAATTTATTGAAATTTTTAACCGGTCTCAGAAAGTCATCAGCCTGGATAACCTGGCTCTTGAAGTCAGAACTGATGAAAATGATGACAGAAATTATAATTTGCTTTGCAATGAAAAGATTTTGTTTTACCCGGGTGACTACCTGGTATTGAGTCCTGATATTCACAGGATGCTGGAATTTCATTATCCCATCAGTGAAAAGCTGGTATTAGAAGTTGAAAACTGGAAAGCACTGCCTGATTCGGAAGGCCGTATTCGATTAATGGACCGTTCAGCAGATCTTATCGATGAAACCGATTATTCACAAAAGCAGCATTTCCCTGTTCTGAATAATACTTCCGGTGTTTCCCTGGAACGAATTTTCAACGATTTTCAACCGGGAAGTCAGAGCGAATGGCATTCTGCATCCTCTTTATCCGGCTATTCTACTCCAGGATATCAAAACTCTCAATTGATTATGGATACCGAAAAAACTAAAAGCTTTTATATTGAAAAGGAAGTAATAAGTCCTGACAATGATGGGATAGATGATATGGCCATTTTTAGCTACCGCTTTGAAAGAGAAGGGTATTACGGAACATTGTCAGTTTATGATTATTCAGGACGGATCATCCGGAATCTTTATTCAAATATTCTTTTGGGAACGACAGGTGAACTGGTTTGGGATGGCAGAAATAATGCTGGTAGTATTTGTGGTACGGGAGCCTATATTGTTTTTTTTGAGACCATTCACTTATCGGGAATCCGAAAGGATTTTAAAGAAACGGTGGTTTTGGTAAGAACAATGAATTAGCCGATTTTTTTCCGGTTGAGTAATACCACGATTATGGCTCCAAAAGAAAAGAAGGCGGTATATTGAAAGGTTTTTTCAAAACCGATAAAATCTGCCAGGAAACCGGCAATGGTAACCATACTGGCGCTGATAAAAAAATTCAATAACATAAACATCCCATTGAGAAAAGCCATATTATCTGATTTTTGGTCATGCACCAGGGCCAGTAGAACAGAAGTCGGGGCAAAAATGAAAAATCCCAGTATTCCCAAGACCAGGATTTGCCAGATTCCGTTTACATAAAGAAAAAGAATCATTAAAAGAGGAGAGATAATGGTAATGGCAAGAAGGGTGCCTGTTCTGCCAAGACGATCGGACCAGGTTCCGGATAACAGGGTGCCGGCTGCCCCGGAAAGTTGTAAGATAGAAAGGGAAGCATCTGAGAAAAAATGACTTTCACCCTGGGCGGTCATAAAAGATGGAAGGTATAAGGTCAGGGAAGATTTCATTGCTCCCAGGAATAGGGTTATCCCTGCGGTTACAGTAAAAACAGGTATGTATTTTTTAAATTCCTTCCAGTAATGGTTATACGAGGGTGGTTTTTTAATATCAGGTGAGATATGAATATTACCCAAACGGAAATACATAATACCTGATGCGATTAACCCCAGTGGCATCATTTTATAGGTTCCTTCAAGTCCCCACAGGCTGATAACCCCGAAAATAACCATGGGGCCGGCTGTTCTGGCAAGTTCTCCTCCCACCATATAAAAGCTCATTCCTTTTCCAATTCTCCTGCCCGATATTTTTTTTATCATGACAGGGGTCGGAACATGGAAAACGGTGGAACTTATGCCTGAAACCAGTAAAAGCAGTGCAAGGAAAATATATCCCGGGGCAACTCCGATAAGGCTCATAGAAATCCCGGTTACGGCAGGAGAAAAAATAACCAGGTATCTCATTTTCATTCTTTCGGCCATAATTCCCACAAATGGATTAAGAAGGGCCGGTATTCTCTGGATTACACTGAGCAATCCTGCCATCCCATAACTAATTCCCAGCTTTTCTATTAAAAAAGGAAGGGCCGGGGCAAGGAAAGCCGTATAAACATCATGTAAAAAATGAGTGAATGCAAGTATGGTAACATTTACGGTTTGAAAACCCTTATTCCTGATTTTTCTTTTTTCCTTACTCAATTTATTTTAGGGTTTCAATCATTTTTTCCATAATTTTTACCATAAAAGGTGCTGATTTTGAAGCTGCTATTTGAATTTCCTCATGAGATACTTCAACAATTTTACCGGGAACACCCAGATCTGAGATAATTGAGATGGCAAAGCATGGAATTCCCATTTGATGAGCTACTATTACTTCAGGAACAGTTGACATCCCGACAGCATCACCACCGATGATTCTGAAATACTGGTATTCTTTGGGCGTTTCAAGAGTGGGACCGGTAACACCTACATAACAGCCTTTTTGAACTTTAATATTATTTGCCGAGGCAATATCCTCTGCCATTTTTATTAACGAGGTATCATAGGGCTCACTCATATCCGGAAAACGATCTCCAAACTCCTGAAAGTGTTTGCCGATTAAGGGATTTGGCATCATATTGATATGATCATCAATGATCATGATATCTCCTATTTCATAATCCGGATTTACCCCTCCGCTGGCATTTGAAACAAAGAGGTATTTTATTCCAAGAAATTTCAATACCCTTATGGGAAATGTGAGCTCTGTCATAGAATATCCTTCATAAAAATGAAAACGGCCCTGAAGGGCAATGACCTTTTTGCCACCCAAAAATCCAAAGATTAATTTTCCTTTATGTCCCTCTACGGTACTATGCGGGAAGTTAGGAATATCTTTATATGAAATTTTAGCCTGGATATCAATATCATCCACTACTCCGCCTAATCCGGTACCCAGGATAATGGCTATCTCCGGATTAAAATCAACTTTTTCCTTTATGAAGGATACTGTCTCTTTTATTGTCTCTAACATAGCTAAATATTTGATTTTTAAAATTTTCTTCGTCTTCGTTCAGGAATTCAATTCGGATGGGAAGATAAAACATTTTATCTTTAAGTGTTTCAAATTCAGAAGATAATGATTGCATTTTTACGGAATCCTTTTCTGTAGTCAGGATGATAGCGTTTTCTCCCAGCTCATTGATAGCCTTTTTTATCTTTTTAACGTCATCTCCGGAATAATTGTAATGATCAGGGAATTTCATTTCTTTTATTCTTGTGGAATACTTCCTTGCAAAGGGTTTTACCTGCCTTGGATTTGCAATTCCTGTTACCAGGAGAATTTCGGGTTGTAAATTTTTAAGGTCTGATTCAGAAAAAGATTCACTCCCAAATACTGATTTCAGTCCTGCCTGTTTAACAGAGGTAAAAAAAAGATGCTGAAATTCATGCATTTTCATATCCTTGGCCAGGATCCTCATTTCAATGCCTTTTAATCGTTTGGGAGTTTTGGTAATAAGGATAATATGGGCTCTTTTTTTTGCAGAACCCGGTTCTCTCAGTCTTCCTGCCGGTAATAATAAATCCTTTTTGGAGGGCTTATTGAAATCTTCCAGTAAAATATTTAATCCCGCCTTAATATGCCGGTGCTGAAATGCGTCATCCAGAAGCACAACTTCCGGAGGAGAATCGAGTTTCAGTAATTTGTTGACCCCTCTTACCCGCTTTTCATCTACTGCCACTATAATATCGGGGTACTTTCTTTTAATCTGGCAGGGTTCATCCCCAATTGTTCTTGGGTCCGGATTATTATCCGCAAGAACTAATCGCCTGGTTTTTCTTTTATATCCCCGGCTTAAAACAGCCACCCTGTATTCCGATTTTAACTGATCTATCAGAAATTCAACATGCGGGGTTTTACCGGTTCCTCCCACACTGATATTTCCCACACAAATCACGGGTAATTCAAATTCATGAGAGGGTATTAGACCCCAGTCGAAAAATTTATTGCGGATAATTACAACTCCACCATAAAGAATTGAAAAAGGAAAAAGCAATATTTTAACTAAAATATTCACCGGGTTTTTTTCAGAATGCGAAAATAGTATTATTCCCTGATTCCATAGCAAAAAACGGCCATTTTAAAAGAATCAGGGAATCAAAGGATTTAATCTTAATTATTTGATCTTCAAAGTATAAGGCATTCTAGCCTGAACTCCTTTTAAATCCTGAAGGTCTTTCATTTCTTTCAGAACCGAATAGTTTTCTCCCAATTGTTCTCTGAGGAATCTTGTCTGGGCTTTACCACCCATTAAGTCATTCAGAATTTTTTGAATAGGATCTTCGATCTTCGGTAATTTGACAATTCTGTAGTTTTCAAGGTCAGCCTCTTCAGCAGCTATGGAAATTGCTTTTTCCAGCCCACCAAAATCATCAATCAAACCAATTTTGAGTGCATCAGAACCGCTGTAAACATGTCCACGGGCAATTTTGTCAACTTCATCAACTGTCATGGCACGACCCTCCGCAACCACTTCAAGAAATCCCCTGTAGAACTCATCTACTTCATCCTGTATTTTTTTCTTTTCAAAATCAGTGAGAGGATCAAAAATATATCCAAAGTCTGCATGATCATTGGTTTTTACGATGTCTGTAGTGATGCCGAGTTTATCTTCGGCTAATTTTTTTGCATTGGGCCAGTACCCAAATACTCCAATAGATCCGGTAATGGTATTTGGATTTGCTACAATACGGGTAGCAGGGGCTGCAATATAGTAACCTCCCGAGGCAGCAACGTCACCCATGGAAACAATAACCGGCTTAACTTCATTGGCCAGCTTTACTTCACGCCAGATAATATCAGACGCCAGCCCGTCACCACCCCCGGAATTTATCCTGAGAACAATGGCTTTAATCGTACTGTCTCTTCTTGCTTTCCGTATTTCCCGGGCAAAACGGTCACCTCCAATATTACCATCTGATCCATTTCCTGAAATAATGGTTCCCTGTGCATAAACCACAGCAATTTTGTTTTTTGCAAGCCCTTTTGATTCCCTGACCTCAGGAACTTTTGTGTATTTTGATATGCTGATACTTTTGAGATCTTTCTTTTCCGGAGTATTTGTTTTCTCTTTCAGGATATTTATAAATTCATCATAATAAATCATACTGTCAACTAAATTATTTTCCATAGCTGACCGGGCACTGGTAATTTCCATATTATCTGCCAGGCGATTTAATTCATCTACATTGATTCCCCTGGATTCGGATACTCCTTCCACAATATGACCCCAGAGGGAATTTAAATATTGCTGGATTTGCTGCCTGTTTTCCGGACTTAATTTTTTATAAATAAAAGGTTCCACGGCTCCTTTATACTCACCAAATTTCAATACCTGCATTTCAATTCCCAGCTTGTCTAAAGCTCCCTTATAAAACATTACCTCAGCACTGAGTCCCATAAAGGCCATTTGCCCCTGTGGATTTATAAATACTTTATCTGAAACGCTTGCAAGGTAATACGCACCCTGGGTATAAAGGCTGGAATAACTGTAAATGAATTTTCCGGAGGTTTTAAAATCAATAAGGGCTTCCCGTATTTCATGCAGGGTAGCCATACCATTCGACATCATACTTAAATCAAGCACAATCCCTTTGATATTATCATCTTTTTTGGCTTTATGAATATTTTTCAGGATGGCATCCAGTCCACTCCTGCTTTCAGCAGAAAAATTTATTGGGTCGAAATATTCAAACTGACTTTCAGGTTCCCTGTCAACTATGGGTGTTGAGAACTTTGCTATTAATAATGAATTCGGATCAACGGTAACCGGTTTTTCCCCGGATGAAGCTCCAATTATCCCTGCAACTATTAGTATGAAAACGAACAGACCTATTATTACGCCAAGGATAGAGGCGAAGGTGAATTTAAAAAATCCTTTCATAATTTCTTTTTTTTATGGAAATAAAATTTTAATCTTTAAAGTTACTAAGATGTGACGATTTAAAGCTAATAAAGTTTACAATTAATTTTATAATGACTGATGTATATCTGCTTTTAGGTGCAAATATAGGAAAGAGAGAGGAAAATATTCTAATCGCTGAAGAGCGGATTGCTCAAAGAACAGGTTCGATATTTAAAAAGTCGGGGGTATATGAAACCAAATCATGGGGTTATGAGTCAGACCATCTGTTTTTAAACCGGACCCTTGGCTTAAAAACAGAAATTTCCCCCGAAGATCTACTCAGGAGTTTAAAGGAAATTGAAAAATCAATCGGAAGAGAAAAATCCGCTGATGTATACGAGGACAGGTTGATTGATATAGATATCTTGTTTTATGGAAACCGGATTTTGAAGCTCAAACATTTAATTATTCCCCATCCCCGATTACATTTACGACGATTTACCCTTGTTCCCCTCGCCGAAATAGCAGGGGATTTTATCCATCCGGTATTGAAGGAGAATGTAAATACATTATTGACCAACTGTAAAGACCAAGCGGAGGTGTCAGCATATTTTATTTGAAGCTCATGCTATAGGATATCAGAATCTTATTATTTCCCAGGCATAGAAATAGAAAAAGCTGTAAATAAATGACCAGATTAGGTTTCCACCAAAAATATACATCAATTTCAGCCGGTTTCGGTGATAATACCTTACGGCAAGAAAAACACCCACAGGAATTGAAAACAGGATTGGGGTAGCCAGCGCTATACCTGCTAAACCATAATTGGCTTTTATCCGGACTATCCTCCGGTTTTGTCTTGAAAATTTTTTCTTTTCTTTTTTTTGTATTCTGAATAGCTTCCTGAACCTTTCTCCCAGGAATTTTCTCCATATAAGGATGATCTGTTTGGATAAATAGGCAAAAGCATAAATACCTAGCAGACCACCTATGTTGGTCCAGATAATAGCTTCGGTAATACTGAATTTGTATGCAATAATTGCCAGAGGGAAGGTCATTCCAAATTTGGCAGTACTCAATAATATTACGATCAGTTCTTTCATTGCATATTCAGAATTCAAAAATAACATTTTTTCAAAGCTCCGTTATTCCGGGAATGAGTTTTTCCGTTTGTCCGAAGCATCCTCAAAGCATTTCTCCTTCATCAGCAAAAGAATAGAAGCGGTTTTCAGCCACAATAATATGATCTAAAAGATTTATATCCATTGTCCTTGTTGCAGCCGCAATTTTCCGGGTAATATTTTTATCCGCCTCGCTGGGCATTGTATTACCCGATGGATGATTATGGCAAATAATAATGCCGCTGGCAAGTTTTGAAATAGCCCTGTTT
>CBDUPM010000043.1:0-10853 GCA_965369105.1 uncultured Bacteroidales bacterium
CAGCAATTATGAACTTTCCCAGCCAGATGAATTCTTAAGTAATAAAGCCATCGAAAGAAGAGCCAGGTATAATATCCCCCTGATTGAGAATGACCTGCCGGTATCTCATTATTATATTGACAGTCTCAAAAGCCTGGGCCTAAAGGTTATAGGATCCAGTAAATGGTTTAATTCCGTATTAATTGAAAGTTCCGATCAAATGCTGCTTGATAGCCTGGGAAAACTGGACTTCGTAAATGAATTTAGTACCAACATCATTAATTTTTCGCAATCGTTTAATGAATCGGTTGAAACACCGGATATTAAATTCGGGGAAGAATTAGAATACGGAAGAAGTTTCCACCAGTCAAATCTTCTTGGAGGGATCGCATTGCATGATCTTGGTTTTAGGGGAAATGGTATTGATATTGCTGTAATTGATGCGGGTTATTATAAAGTAGATTCTATGGAAATATTCCAAAGCCTGTGGGAAAATAACCAGATTCTGGGAACAAAAGATTTTTTTAATCCTAATAGTAATATTTTTTTGGAAAGCAGTCACGGCATGAGTGTACTTTCAACCATGGCGGTGTCGGAACCCGGAACTTTCATCGGAACCGCTCCTGAATCCAACTACTATCTTTTACGTTCAGAAAATGCACCCAGGGAAAATAAGGTAGAAGAAGCTTTCTGGATTTTTGCAGCAGAATTTGCTGATAGTGCCGGGGTTGATATTATCACCACCTCACTTGGATATTCGGATGCTTTTGACAGTACCGGAATGGATTACAGATGGAGTGACCTGGACGGACGAAGTGCGCTGGTTACCCGGGCAGCTGAACTTGCATTTTCCAAGGGAATGATAGTGGTGTCCAGCGCCGGTAATGAAGGGGATAAGGAATGGACAAAAATCACCCCTCCTGCCGACGGGCCAAATGTTCTTGCTGTGGGATCTATCGATTCGGCTATGCGGGTATCCGGGTTTTCCTCAAAAGGATATACCGAAGATGGCCGGATCAAACCTGATATAATGGCGGTCGGGTATCAAACCAATATTATTAGAAATGATGGTAAACCCGGACTGGGTTACGGAACCTCTTATGCTGCTCCCCAGGTTGCCGGACTCGCTGCATGTTTGTGGCAGGCGATGCCGGAAAAAACAAATCTTGAAATAATTGAATCTATAAGACAAAGCTCCAACCAATCCGAATTTCCTGATTCAATTTCAGGTTATGGAATCCCTAACTTTATGGTTGCCTTATGGTTATTAAATAAGCTGGAAGAAAAAATGCCTGACCAAAAGATTAATGTTTACCCCAATCCCTTTGAAGACCAAATTAACCTTCTTGCACCCGGGGCAGTTACCCAGGTAAATATCTATTCCTTAAATGGCACTTTAATTCACAGCTCCAACCGGAACTGGGCGAAAGATGAAACCATTATAATAACTCCCGGGGAGGAGATTTCTCCCGGAATTTATTTCCTTGTAATTCGAACCGAAAACAATCAATTTGTCTCAAAACTTGTCAGAAAATAAAAAATCATTGCCGGCTATTTCCATTAGCCAGTTGAGTAATAAGATTAAGAAAAACTTAAAAGAAGCTTTTCCTGAAAATTTCTGGTTGATAGGAGAAATTAGTGAATTCCGGGTACATTCATCAGGACATGCCTATCTGGAATTAATAGAAAAGGATGAAAAAACCGATCAGATTAAGGCCAGGATGAGAGCAACCATCTGGTCCTACACCTATCGGATGTTAAGGCCCTACTTTGAAGGTTCTACCGGTTATAATCTGGAAGCAGGAATAAAAATAATGGTCTCAGCAAGCCTGGAATTCCATAAACAATACGGTTTGAGCATCAATATAGTGGATATTGATCCCAATTACACTATTGGGGATCTTGCCCGGAAAAAAGCGGAAATAATTGAAAGATTAACCCGTGAAGGCGTTATTGATATGAATAAAAACCTCTCCTTCCCGGTGGTCCCTCAAAGGATTGCAATTATTTCCTCTGAATCGGCAGCAGGCTATGGCGATTTCCTTCATAGTCTGAACAATAATCCATATGATTTTCATTTTGTCCTCACTTTATTTCCTTCAGCAATGCAGGGTGATAAAGCGGTCAGTTCCATAGTAAAATCGCTTGAAAACATATATTTAAACGAAAAGGATTTTGACGTGGTGGTCCTGGTCAGAGGCGGTGGTGCAACCACCGATATGGAATGTTTTAATGATTATGATCTTGCGCTTAATTTAAGCCAGTTTCCCCTTCCGGTAATAACAGGAATTGGACATGAAAGAGATGATACGATTGCTGATCTTGTAGCATTTCAAAAAATAAAAACTCCCACCGGAGTGGCCGAATTCCTGATTGATAAAATGCTGGAATTCACCTCCCGGCTTGAATTCCTCAGGGCGGGGATTTCAAAAATCGCAAAAAATGAAATTTTGTTTCGCCAGCAAATGCTGGAATCATATAAAACAGGGATCAATCATAATACAAATAAGGCCATCAGTGAACACAGTATTCACCTGGGAGCGTATTCTCATAAGCTTAGAAACAGAACAGAAAAGCTGACCAGCAAATTGATGGCCACACTTAAAATGTACGAACTAAGGATCCATAACCGGCTTTCTGTTTTTTTAGACAAAGAAAAGGCAGGAATGGATAAATTTCAGAAAGAAATTAAACTGGTTTCAGCACACAAAATTGAAAAAGAGAGGGACAGATTAGAGCAATTTCTAAAAATGAATAATATTCTGGACCCGGTTCATATATTGGAACGGGGATTTTCAATCACTTATTATAAAGGGAAGGTATTGAAATCAGCAAAAACGGTAAAAGCAGGGGATGTTATTGATACTCACCTGGCAAAAGAAAAAATAAGCAGTCAAATTCTAAAAAAAGATAAAAAAAATGGCTAAAAAGACTCTCAGTTATAGCGATGCAATTTCAGAAATTGAAGAAATACTGAATCAGCTGGAAGAAGGAGATATGGATGTGGATATTCTTGCTGAAAAAGTAAAAAGATCGACTGAACTGATAAAAATCTGCAAATTAAAGCTTCAGAAAACGGAAGAAGAAGTGAATAAAATACTGGAAGAGGAACAGGATTAATCCTCAAAATCCAATTCATCATTTGCTTCCAGCAGTTCTGTAATATGGCCTGATTCGAGAGCATACCCGATTTTTGCGGCAAAGTTTGCAAAAAATTCTCTTGATATATGTTTTAACTGATTCTGGCAGGCCATCATAACCTGGATAATATCAATATCATCGATTACCATTTTACCAATCACTTTTTCAAGTTTTTCTAAATTAGAATCCGCTTTTTTTAATAATTCCGAATAAGTATGGACAATACTAAGTTCTTTATTGGCGATCACTCCGATCAGCTTACCACTGACTTTATCAAATAAGGGAGCCCCACTGCTTCCTTGTTTTACAGAACCGTCATACAGGATAAAATTAAGCCCGTTACTGTTTTTAGTATAAGAATTGATAAGTGTCTGGTTTATCCCAATATTTCTTTGCATGTACTGATGGGAAATAATAAAGGAATCCTTTCCTATTGATGAATTACAACTTTGACAAATCTCGACTTCAGGAATACCATTTAGAATTTTGTTCCCACATTTGAGAATTGTGAGACCGTATTTATCTTGTACCGGATTTTGCGAAATTAAATCACTGAATTCACTCTTAGTATAAATCAATTCCCTGGAAATCGTAAATCCGTCATTTTGATAAAAGCAAATTTTTACTTCACTGACGTCGTCCAATTGATTAACCCAGCTATCGGTAATTATATATTCTCCTATTCGAAACCCCGTGACACCTAATATTCTTCCGCCTGAGTTTCCATATAAGGTAACGGAACAAACTGAGCAATACAATTTATTCCAGACATCCTGGTACATAGTTTCCTTTTTTTATTATCCCAACTATAGATTAATACCCTGAAAAGTCAAAAGGTAACCCTTAAAAAGCTATTTTTTTTTAAAAAAATGTTAAAAAAAATACAATTACCAGCAGGAATAGGGTGTTGGGAAGCCTTAAAAAATGCCAGCAAGGCTCGAAGCTTTTATTTCTGTTTCCTTACATATTTTAGTTTCAAAAGATTCATTGGATTGGATTGAAAACCCTGAATTTCAAGAGGAACAAATCTCAATACCTGGTCATAAAAAAGGGGAACAACGGCAGAATGATCTATTATCATCTGGTCCATACTCTGAAACATTTCCTGCCGGGCTGAGGGATCTGTTTCCTGATTGGATAATTCATATAAACGATCATATTCCGGATTACTGAAATGAGTGTAATTGGGACCTGAAGGGCTGAAATTGCCCGAATAAAATAAAGAAAAATAACTTTCAGGATCGGGGTAATCGGCTATCCAGGAAGCTCTGAAAAAATTCAAATTTGAATTTAACACCTTGTTTCTGAATGCCACCCCTGTCGATATTTCAATTTTCAGAGAAATGCCGATTTTTTGAAGTTCATATTGAATGAACTCGCATAAATCGACATAATCAGAGGTAGTGGTAAGAACAATATCATTCAATCCTTCCCCTCCCGGGTAACCGGCTTTTTCAAGAAAATAAGCAGAGGTATCCGGTTTATATTCATAACCCTTTACGGAGCTTACATTGTAATTTTTCATTCCGGGGGGAATAAAACCATAGTTTGCAGGTTTTCCTACATTATTTCTAAGGTATTTCATCATCTTTACCCGGTCAAAACCATAATTGATAGCCTTCCGGACAAATGGGTCAGAGCATGGATGATTTCTAACTTCTTCCAGAGAAGTATCGACCAGGAAAGCCAGATATTCTGTATTCAGATAATCCTGTGTGATTATTTTATATTTATGACTGTATTTAGGATTCAGGCTTCCTGAACGGGTAATTAGTTCATCTTTATAGCTGGGGTGGACTCCTGATAAAAAATCGATATTACCCAGTAAAAATTCCATAAATTCAGATTGTTTATCCTTTATAAAGCTTATAGAAACTGCATCCAGATAAGGCAAAACCGAACCATTTTCATCCTTCTCAAAATAATCCTCGTTTTTTACCAATACCAGCTTTTCCTCTTCCCTCCACATTTTAAATTTAAAAGGACCTGTACCACATGGATTCCTTGAAAAATCATTTTCATTATCCTCCAGAACTTCTTGTGGAACAACAGAGCAATAAGGCATAGTCAGAATTCCAAGAAAAGGGGCAAAAGCTTCTGAAAGATAAATCTCAAGCGTGCTGTCATTTTTGGCAATAAAACCCTCATTTTTTACTTTGGAAAAAACCCATCTGCCAGGTGAACGCAGCCCGGGTTTCAGTATGCGGTTAAAACTATAGACAAAATCCTCTGCATTCACCTTCCGGTCATCCGGATTCTGAAATGATTTATGCTCGTGAAACCTGACATCCCTTCTCAGGTGAAAAGTGTATAACAGGCCGTTCTGACTAACTTCCCAGGAATGCGCAATGCCCGGAACAATTGTCAGTTCATCATTCATTTGAACCAGACCGTTAAAAAGCTGATTGACAGGCCATATTAAGCTTTGGGTTCTGGCAAATGCAGGATCCAGCCCCGAAATCCCGTTTGATTCATTGTAACGGAAAACATTCGTGTTTTCCTGGAATCCGTTCCGGGTGCAACCACAAAGCCATAGAAAAAGGAAAAGTAAAAAACAACTGATGATTCCTTTCATTATCTATTATTCAAATAATTGCCAAGCTTAGTAATTAATTCCTTTGGCTGAATAGGTTTTGAAATATAATCATTACATCCTTTTGACATGCAGACTTCCCTTTCACCTGCCATAGCATAAGCAGTCTGGGCAATTACAGGTATTGTCAGCTTCATTCTTCTGATTTCAAGTGTGGTCTCATAGCCATTAAGTTCAGGCATTTGGATATCCATTAAAATGGCATCAATATGCATATTTGCTTTTATCATTTCCAGGACTTCAAAGCCATTCTCAGCACGGAGGATATTAATTCCGGTTTTTTTAAGTAATTCAGATATTAAAACAAAATTTGAATTTTCATCTTCGGCAACTAACAAATTCTTACCTGCCCAGTTTATGGCAACTTCCTGTTCCGAGAATCTTTCCTCTGCCAACAGGCTTTTTTGTTCCGGCAGTGGCAGACCTAACACAAATTCTGATCCTTTCCCTTCTTTTGAAAGTACTTTAATGGTTCCGTTCATGGCTTCTGCAAGACTTTTGGATATTGCCAGACCCAATCCGGTTCCCCCAAAAAACTGGTCTTTATTTTCATGTCCCTGCCGAAAACGCTCGAAAATTAGTTTTTGTTTATCCGGGCCGATACCGATACCGGTGTCTTTGACAAAAATTTCAATTTTACCGGTTCCAAATGATTTTATTCCAAATGTAATCTTTCCCTCATCGGTAAATTTAATGGCATTATTAACCAGGTTAATAAGAATCTGCTTTAATCTGAATTCATCACAATAAATCTGTATTTCATCTACGTCCTGAGGAGTTTGTAATATCAGTTCAATATGTGTTTTTCTGCTGTCCCTGAGGTTATTCCTGAAAAGAGGATATAACTCATCAAAGAGCGGCAACAGCTTGAAACTCGAATTATTAATAATCAACTGTCCGGATTCAATTTTTGAAATATCCAGGATATCATCAATCAACCTCATTAAACTATCTGCCGCAAGTTTTATTTGTTTTATAAACTCTTTGCTGTCTCCCTTTCGTTCTTCGTTGGATGAAAGTAATTCCGAAAACCCAACGATGGCATTCATAGGAGTTCTGATCTCATGTGACATATTGGAAAGAAATGCCATTTTTAACCGGTCTGACTCTTCCGCTTTATCTTTTGCCTTTTTTAAGTTTTCCTCATAGAGTTTTCTGTCATTTATATTTTTGAAGATAATAACAAAGGTATCCTCCATTTTATCGGTACCCGTAATAAGACCCAGGGAGGCTTCAGCAAAAAACTCACTCCCCTTCGGTTTTTTCATTTTAAATTCAACATTTCTTGAATAACCGGATGTAAGTGTTTCATTGAGAACATTCTGGACTTTTATCACGTCCTTTGCCACTATTAAATCAAAGAGATTCCCACCCAGATCTTTATCTGCCTTTTGTTCCGTAATTTCATAATATTTTGTATTTGCCTCAAGTATTTTTCCCTGCAAATCAATAACTACCAGTCCATCTGGGGAAGATTCAATTATTTTTCTTTGCCTCTGTTCATTATGAGCCAGGTTATCACTGTCAATCTTTTTTTCAATTGCCCGTGCAATCTGGTAGGAAACAAATTCAAGGATTTGTACATCATCATGGGTATATAGAATGGACTCATCGTAGCTTTGAACGACAAATACCCCGATAATCTTACCGGCAATTTTTAAGGGAACCCCTAACCAGGACACGGAAAGTGCACCAATCGGTTCCACTTCCCCGCTTGCTTCCAGTTCCGCAATCCTGGCCAGATCAACCAGCTGCGATTTCTTGGTCTTGATCACATAACCGGTCATGGTTTTTCCGGCCGGAAATTCCTGGAACTTGTCTTTTTGATCCTTGTGAAATGGGAGTGTTATGGTATCTGTTTTTTCATCGTAAAGTGCCACATAGCAATTTGTAGTGTCCACTATCTGATGAAGGGATTTCTGAATGGTCACAAATAACTCGTCCAGGTTAGGAGCCTGGTTAGCGGCATTTGCAATTTCAAACAAAACATTCTGTACCGTTTCATTCTTTATCCTTTCAGTTATATCCCTGGCTATCCCAAGCACAGTTTCAACGGATCCTGTATTGTTAAATTCCGGAAAAAGCCTCCATTCGATATGTATTTCCCCTTTTGTTGAAGGGAGGGAAAAGTAAACTACATTTTTGGCATTTGAAGTGAAAACCTGCTCTATGCTTTCTTCCCAGAATCTGCACATTTCCTCAGGGAAAATGCCCATTTCCTCGTGAGTCTTATTTAAAAACTTATCAGGTGACAATCCTAATTGGGATTCAATTGCCTTATTAACATAAAGATGCCTGTGTTCTTTGTCAAATCTCATGATAATATCAGGAGAATTTTGGGCAAGGGATTCAAAATGGGCTTGTGTTTCTTCAAGCGATTGCTTGGCAATGGTTTCATCATTAATATCCTTTACGATTACCATTAAATAATCAACTCCTCCTATGTCGATTAGTTTCAGATACAAATTCACCCAAAAGTTTGTACCATCCTTCTTCTTTCCAAGCCAGTTTGTATTGATTGTTTGGCCGGCTATCGCCTTTGATATCAACTTATTTGCTTTAGCCTGAGTATATCCTTCTTCAGCTGCTGAAATTTTTTCTACGGAACTGCTTAAGATTTCATCTTTAGAATAGCCATACATCTGGCTTACCCTGTGATTTACATCCACCAGTTTAAAATCATTCGGTGTATACAAGAAAATTCCATCATTAATAGAATTAAACAGTATCTCGTATTTTGAATAGTTTATGGAAGAACTCATATTATGGGGTAAATTTTCATTTTTAATCCTGGGTTTAAATCAGTTTTTCCCGCAAGAACCCAAAAGATTGCTTTGAGGGGGTATTTGAACCGATTCTGAATAAATAATTGGGTTAATAAACTTTGATGGAATGTTGAAGCACCTTATGAAAAACTGCCTATTATTCTTTTTTATCGAATGAACAGGCCATAATTTCCTTTTCCAAATCTTAACTAAAAAGCCCCCTGTCATTTCCATATCTGCCTGTTTCAGGTGATTCAATCTTCTAATTAACCTGAAAAATAGCAATTTATGTTAATGGTTATTCCAGGTGGGATTAAAAAAACCCTTAATTCAGAATTAATCTCAACAAGGATTTGCTCACATACTAAAATCTGATCCCGATCCCTGACATAAAATGAATTCCTGCCTGAGGGAAATAACCATCATATACCCCCTCTTCTCCCCCTGCAACATATCTGTATACCCATGCATTGGATTCATATTCTTCATTTAATACGTTTATCACCATAAAATTCAGATAAAAGTTATCAGCAAAAGAGGTTTTAAGATTATAGTTTATTATAATATCATTAACAAACCATGGATTTAGCTTCCTTTTTTCAGAGGCCGTATTATCAATATATTGCTTTCCTACATATTTAGATTGCAGTTTCAAAACTAATCTGTCAATCGGTTCATAAGAAAAAACGCTTGAGGCAACTATGGATGGTGAAAATGCCAATTCGGTTTCCTCGTAAAAACTTTCATACTGGTAAGGTTGGGTTCCCGGATCATCCCAATAGTCCCAGTTATCCACCAGGCTGGTCATATTTAGAATTCGGTTCCGGCTCAATGCCAGGTTAAATTCCCAATCAATTTTATCAGCCGGTTTTAAGCCTACTGCTATTTCAATACCCGTACGGTAGCTGTCCTTTACATTGGTCATGATTGCTGCACCCACATCGTTTATCTCCCCTGTTAACACCAGCTGGTTATCATAATCCATGAAATAATAATTGAAATCAGCTCTTAACTTTTCCGTTCCAACAGAATACCCCAACTCATAATCGTAGAGTGTTTCGTATACAGGTGGTGGAAGGTTTGGATCTGCATCAACAAAATTCGATCTGTTCGGTTCTCTGTTTGCCACCCCAAAAGAAAAATAGGCCCTGGAATTATCTGAAAAATTATAATTAAATCCAAATTTTGGATTGAAGAAAAGAAAATCGTGGTCCTGGCTGATATCCCTCAGATCATCGTCAAAACCATCAATTGTATAATCTATTTTTCGGATCTGGAAATCACTGTACAAGCTTAGTTTTTTATTTACCTGGTAATTGGCTTTTGCGAAAGCATTATGATCATACTTTAAGCCATTGCTTTCATACCACCTGCGGGATTTATCAAAATGTGCACTGTATTGTGCCCAAATCACTTCCCCAAAATGATCTCCATCATAAATATTGAAACTGTACCCTATTTTTGCTTCCAGGCTATTTCTTTGATAGTTTAAAGAAAGTACAGTTCCATAAAAGTCATTATCTAGCCATTTTTGCCTGATCAGATCCGTGGAAGAAATAGTGTCAGTACCCAGAATTAAGTCCGGGATCCCGTAATCATTAAATTTTTCATCCGATTTATATTGCTCATAATATCCTTCACCCAGGGTGTAATGCAGGGAGGCATTCAGCCACATACCTTCTGTTAATTCACGGGTATAATGGAGCTGCAAATGATCCTGTGAATAGTTATCCGTTTCATTATCATAATACATTTCCATACCTGCTGCATTGGTATAGGCTCCTATCCCGTTATAGCTGCGATTTGTCGGAAGTATATAGGACGGAACCCCATCCCATGCCTGGTATGTTTTTTCGGTACCTGATATTAGATTAAACTTCAGTATATTTTTTTCAGAATAATAGCCTGCCGTAATAAACATGGAATTTAGAGAGGATTCTGCCCGATCAATAAAACCATCTGTTCCTATCATGGAATAACGGAAATCAAAACTAAATCCGTTTTCCATCAATCCAGTCCCCACCCTGTTGGATGTTTTCCATGTCGAAAAGGAACCGAATGAATTGTCCGATTCAGCGTATGGTTCAGAGCTCAGGGCAGCCGTTTTTAAATTAACGCTTGCGCCAAATGCGGCGGAACCATTGGTAGAGGTTCCCACCCCTCTTTGAATTTGAATATCTTCAACCGAAGATGCAAAATCGGGAAGATTTACCCACCAAACCCCGTGCGATTCCGCGTCATTTAACGGAATTCCATCTATGGTAATGTTAATCCTGTTTGCATCAGTACCCCTGATCCTGAAACCTGAATATCCAATACCATGACCAGCATCGGATGAAGAAACCAGGGAAGGACTGTGAGATAATAATGAAGGG
>CBDUPM010000044.1:0-10846 GCA_965369105.1 uncultured Bacteroidales bacterium
GCATCTTTTAAATCTAACTTTTCTGCCGGACGGGGCATATATTTTGTCCAGAGCGGAATTCTTTTAAAGCTGATAAACCTGAAGAAGTCCGTAATAGTTTGAAACGGACCGGACCCGAAAACACGGTGAAAGAAATCTATCACTCCCAGCCCTTTTCTTATAAGCGATTTGGTTGCCGAAAAATTATCCGCTATTTTTCCGGCGTATTTTCCTGGTTTTCTCCTTTTTTGAATTTCTTTCGATCTGATATTCTTTATTAAATCCCCGGTATCAATGTCCAGCGGGCAAGTAACAGCGCACAGCCCGTCAACTGCACAGGTTTTATCACCTGCATAAATAAATGAACTTCGGATAGCCTTTATTTTTTTTCGGTTCACTGTATTCAAATTATTTTCAAGTTGCTTCAGGCTTCGCTGAACCACTATTCTTTGTCTTGCGGATAAAGTAAATCCGCTTGAAAGACAATTGATTTCGCAAAAGCCGCATTCAATACATTTGTCAACAGAGGCATCAATTTCAGGGAACTTTTTAAAATTTTTCAGATGAGCCTCCTCATCTTTATTTATTATTACGCCCGGATTCAGGATATTAAAAGGATCAAAACTTTGTTTAATTTCCTTCATCATCTCATAAATTTCCTCACCCCATTCATATTTTACAAAAGGGGCCATATTTATTCCTGTTCCGTGTTCAGCCTTGAGGGATCCATTATATTTATCCACTATCAAATGGGTCAAAACCTCGATAAGGTTTTTGTATTTCAATAATTCTTTTTCATCTTCAAAATTCTGAGAAAAAATAAAATGAAGATTTCCATCGAGCGCATGTCCGTAGATTACCGCATCAGAAAAACCGTTTTTATCCAGCATTTCTCTTAAATCCAAAACCGCATTTGTAAGGTGCTCCAGTTTAACCGCTACATCTTCAATAATCACGGTTGTTCCTGGTTTCCGGGTTCCCCCTACCGAAGGGAATACTCCTTTTCTTACTTTCCAGAATTCCAGTATTTCTTGAATATCCTTTGTTACTTCAAAGCTGCGTACCAGTTTAAATCCAGCCAATGCCTTCCGGGTCGATTTCATTAAATCATCTAATTCCTTTTCATCTTTTGTCTCAAGATCGATCAACAGGGCGGTTACAGAATCATGAAATTCTTTAATAAAACCCGGAATCCCCTTTTGATTTTCAACTGATCTGAGAGCTTCCCGGTCCATTAGCTCTATTGCTGTCACACCGGCTTCCCTGAGTTTAGGAACTGCATTACAGGCATCTTCCAGGTTTTCAAAATATAATAAAGAAGAAGCCCGTTTCTCGAGCAGGGGGACGGTTTCGAAACAAGCTTCAGAGATAAATCCCAGGGTTCCTTCCGAGCCTACCATCAGATGCAAAATTATATCAATGGGATCCTCATAATCGATAAAGGAATTCATTCCATATCCGGTGGTGTTTTTAATGCTGTATTTTTCTTGAATAAAGGAGACCAGATCCTTTTTCGCCAGGATTCTTCCCCGAATATCCATCAAATTATTAATGAGTTCCGGGTGACTTTTACGGAATGCATTTCTGCTAACGGGATCAGCTGTATCCAGAATTTCTCCCTCAGAAAATACAATTCTGGCTGATTTAATAGTAGCATAGCTATTTGCATGAGTCCCACAGCTCATTCCACTGGCATTATTGGCAATAATTCCTCCAACCATAGCTGAATTCAGAGAGGCAGGGTCAGGTCCGAATTTAAGATTGAATTTATATAATAACTGGTTTAGCCTGTTTCCTGTAATCCCGGGAAGGCACTTAATTAGCTTACCGTTTTCCAATACTTCTGCCTTTTTCCAGGATTCTCCTGAATTTACCATTAAAATGGAATCGGAAACCGACTGTCCGGAAAGACTGGTTCCTGCTGACCTGAAGCATAAGGGAACTTTATTTTTTGTGAGTATCTTAAGAATTTCACTTACTTCTGCTTCATTTTCAGGTTTTATGACCAGCTCCGGAGTTTTTTGGTAGCAACCTGCATCGGGAGCATATGCAATCCTTGTAAGTTCATCCTGAAAGAAGGATGCTTTTTTTAGTATAGCCTTAATTTCTTTTATGCTATTTTTCAAGCCATTTGACATTTGATTCATATTAAAATTTCAATCAGAATGAAGAGCCTTCCATAGTTTTTTCCAGCTCCCTTGCTTCTTCCAGGAACTCCTTCACATTCATTTCCCTAAAAAATAATAAACCATGAGTCGTTCGGATCCTGGGACTTTCGTTTTGATAAAAATAGTCTTTCCCCAGAATTAACTGAACATCCCTGAGCTGATCTACCCATATAGATTTTGCCAGGTGAGAAAATTTCCCATCATAAAGATAACTGGGGAATGAAGCATCTACCTGACTAAGATAGCAATTAGTGAATGAATTATCCATTACTGCCATTGCATTCAGAGAAACCGGAACGATAACATTGACTTCTGAAGGATGGAACCGAAACCACACATTTCTGTAACCCCAAATTCGTAATTTGGAGGTATCTTCTTCCTTTCCCCACATTCGCACCGCATCTGCAATTGCCTGAAGTACTTTATAATGAGTATCAGGTCCGCTGCCCTCCGGATCAAAGGCCAGACTTATGACAGTTGGTTTAAATTCCCTTAATTGATTAAGAATAGGGGTGACATCCCTCTCCCTTTCCGGTTGTTCCGTAAAAATATCTCCGGTATAAAATCCTAACCGGAGGTGATGCACATTTTTAACCTGGAATCCAAAATGGGCCCAAACCATTTCCTCTTCAAATTCCCTTATCATTCCTTTTAATTTCTGGATATCCGGTGGATTTTTTTCACCACTATAACTATTTCGTAATACGGATAATATATCATCCATTTTATTCCTCAGTTCTTCCGCATTTTTGATTTTATAAATATCCACCATTGCCCTTACCACCCTGTGGCATAATCCTCTGCGTCTCTCATGCTCTTCACCGGATGCAACTTTGGTAAGATAATGATAGACATCCTTATCCCATTTATATTTATACCCGGAATCAAAAAAGTCCGGATACCTGATCATACCTATTTGCCCGGTGGAAAGGAAATCCTTGGTATCCTTAAGGACATTTATTAAAAATTCATTTGTTACGGCAGTAAAACCGGAAGTAAGCACTGAAAAATGGGATGTATTCGACTCATTTCTGGATACCCGATGCAAATGGGGTAAAATTCCCAGCATGATGTCATCATGATGCGGACCGGTGTGATAAAACATCTGATTATTTTCACTTTTACAACCCTGCATCAATTTTGCTTCAATGCTTCCCACTACTTCTTTTACCGTATCCTTGTTTAATCCCGGTATCATACTACAATGTATATCAGCCTTTAAATCTTCTAAGCTTAACCGGTGTGCATACTTATTTAATTTTTTACATAATTCAAGAACCGCCCTTTCACTTTTTGCCATATTCCATTTTCCACTCTGAAAATATTCCTTCTCCATATCAGAAAGTTTCAATGCGGCTCCTTTGGTTAGATAAAAGCAGCTATTTTTCAGTTTTTGCAGAACCGTTGCCGGATAAACATTTGTGGGCGGGCTTTCCAGTGCATTTTTAATCACATCCGCTTTGGATTCTCCAGCTGCAAAAATAATGGAAACCGCATCAGGATTATAACTGATAGTATCCAGTCCGATGGTAATGACAAGGCGGTTCTTGCTTATTTCAATCCCACCCAGATCAGATGCTGCCTGGGCCTGGGTTTCGAAATTAGTCGGAGTTAATCGTGTGGATGAAAACCGGTCAGAACCACGGGTATTAAAAGCAATATGACCATCGGGCCCGATTCCACCCAGGAAAAATCCTATTCCCCCTTTTTCCCTGACCTTTTCTTCATAATTTGTACACCAGTCATCAATCATAAATATGGATCGCTGCTGCTCATATTCAAGAGAGCTTTTTGCATCCTTATACCGTAGGGACAGGTCCAGGATATTACCAGGAAATATTTCGGAAAAATGCTTTCCCTTATGCAAGGGAATTTCATCACAATTTATTAATAATGAGTTTTTCATATCGAGACCAAAACCATCGACATAATAGTTCTTAACATAATGATAGAAGGAGTTTTTTTGTTTTGAACTGATGGGGTAAAATTCATCAATCTGAACAAATGATAAATCCTTTAAAACAGGCTTTTTCAGATTTGCAATTCCATATTGATCCTTGTATTCTGATACTTTCTTTGTATTCCAGTTTTCCAGGAAATAATTAGTCCATTTAATGAAATACTCAGGGGTTTTCCCGGTCGGAAGGCTAATGATCCCTTCCGGATTCTCACTTACCCATTCGAGGAACCTTAGAGCCGTCATGAATCCAAGCTTAGGGAAATTATCCACAATGATATAGGGAACTTTTGTACTTATTTCCTTTTGCCCTGAAAGTTCAAAAAATTTCTGTTCAATTATTGAATTAAATTTCATGATTTTTTAATTTATTGTTTTTTACCAAATTCCGGATCGACTTTAATAAAAGGAATAACCAGGAATGCAGGGATAGTGCAAATCATGACCCAGATAAAAAAGTTTTGATATCCAATGACTTCCTGCAACCATCCACTGATCATACCGGGAATCATCATTCCGAGAGCCATAAAACCGGTAGTAATTGCAAAATGAGCCGTTTTATGTTTTCCTTCTGAAATATAAATCATATATAGCATGTAAGCCGTAAATCCAAATCCATATCCAAATTGCTCAACTGCCACTGAAGTGCCGATAATCCAAAGAGAATCAGGCATTGTAAAAGATAAAAATACATAAACCAGGTTGGGTAAATTCATAGCTATTACCATCCACCATATCCAGTATTTCAGGCCATTGCGGGAAGCCAGGATTCCACCCACAATTCCGCCAAGAGAGAGGGATAATATCCCAATGGTTCCATAGATTAATCCGATTTCACCAGTTGTTAATCCCAGACCGTTCATCTCGCGGGAATCCAGCAAAAAAGGAGAAGCCAGTTTTACCAGCTGTGATTCTCCCAGCCGGTAGACCAATAGAAATATTAACATCACTCCAATTCCTTTTTTCCTGAAAAATTCAGCAAAAGTATTCAGAAATTCAGTTAAAAATCCTTTATCTCCCGTTATCTGTGCTACATCTTCAGCAGGTCTGGGTAAAATAAAACGATGATACAAGAAGAATAAAAAGAATAAGGCAGAAATAATGAAAAATACAATGGTCCATGCGACCCTGATATTCCCGCTAATTCCTGAAAAACTTGCCGAGGCCTGCTTTTCGAGGCCCGGATCCAGTTGAAAAACGGCTATAGCAGGTTTATTCCAGTTATGTTGAGTGAATTCAAAACGATAGCTCCTGGACAGAGAAATGCTTTTATCGCCCGATACATGACTGAAGTTCAACACCACCGATTCCCCTTCTTCAGGCGCCTGACTCAATAAAAACCAGGTATAACCCACATTCCCTTTTAAATCTGAAGTTTGAATTTCTGAATCTTTATTAAATAATGCTTTGAGCCGGTTTGCCAGGGGAGATGAAACATGATTTTGCCACCATGATTGTTTCGAGTCATCCCCGTTTAAGGGTTCTTCTTCAGGATAAAATCCATTTTCGATATTCCACTTTTCTGTCAGATTAAAAAAATGATCCGCTTCTTTTAAAGAAATTTTTTGAAGAGAAATATTTATTTCATCCTTAGTCATAAAATAAAGGCCTGAATCTATAGGATTTTCTGTAATATCTGAAGGTTGAAATGAAGATGGATCAACCTGCTCATAATCCCCCGCATTTACCTGGATATCTAATTTAGGAAGTCCTGTTTTGGATTCAAAATGGCCTGCAAGGATTACCAGGAGTCCCTGCCCGGTTAGCATAGCCATACGGTAAAAAGTACTTCTTATTCCAACAAAAAAGGCCTGGTCATGCTTGGAGAGTCCCAGCATATAGAATCCATCGGCCGCAATATCGTGTGTTGCTGAGCTAAAAGCCAGTAACCAGAAGAAGGCAAGAGTATATTGAAAAAACCTTTCCACCGGGATGGTAAATGCGATTCCTGCCAGACCAACTCCAATAAGTAATTGCATTATAACGATCCAGTATCGTTTGGTTTTCAGGAGATCGACCATCGGACTCCAAAGAGGTTTAATTACCCACGGTAAGTATAACCAACTGGTATATAATGCAATATCTGCATTTGAAACGCCCATTCTTTTATAAAAAATAACCGAAAGCGTCATTACAATAACATAGGGTATCCCCTCTGCAAAGTAAAGACTCGGAACCCATGCCCAGGTTTTCCGGTTATTTGAATTTTTTGTTTCTGACATTCGATTCTTTTTATGAATAGTGTTTTTCAATAATTGCTCCCTGGTAATAATGTGCTAATATAGCTTCGAATTTATACCCCTTTTCCGCCATCACCGCTGCGCCTACCTGGCAAAGTCCTACACCATGCCCCCATCCGGCTCCGTGAATAATAAATTTCTGAGGTATATTATCCACCAGATTCGAGGATTCAATAACAATAGCTGAACTATACAAATGACTTGGACTTAACCATTTCCTGATAATCAATTCCTTCCCAATAAGCATCTCTTTTTCCGTACCCCAGATCCTAAGTTTTACCAGGCGACCGGATTTACCCCTCTCCACAGGTTCAAAACCGATGATTTTCCCAAAATCAAGGCCTGATTTTTCTTTTATTATACCGGATATTTCTTCCTGGCTATATTCTAATTTCCATCTGTAAAAATCTTTTGTATCCTGATCATAGTCGTTCAGTACCTGCTGTAACAGTTCAGGCTTATCCGTATTGCAAAATGACACCGGACTGTTCAAAATGAACTCACTGGCATTTTTTTCTATACTCAGGTCCTTTTTATTTGCTGATGAATCTTCAAAATCTGGAAATGCCTTTAAATAAAGGATTTCCGTCTCTTCCCAACAGTTTTTGAATAATTCAGTATGTCCTCCGCAGGATTTGGAATATCTAGCATCGCAAATTTCACCTTCATAAGTCAGGACCATTCCCCGGGTTTGATCAACAGCTTTGATTACATTCTTGTTTGTAGTTCGGTTTATACCCTGGTAGCGCTGACAATGGTCGTCGGCACACACATCAAAAAATAAATGATCCTCCCGGTCGAACCAGCTGATATATTGATTCTCAGAAAATTCAGTTTTCCCGGATAAGTATGAAGGTTCCCTGGTTTTCAATTGTGCAAGTAACCAACTCCGCGAAATAATTGCATGAGCTTTCAATAATTCCGGAGAACTATTGGCATTCATTTCTGAAGAAATTACACTTATCAGGTAGTTTTCTGCAGGAATGATATTTATAAGGTTTATTTCATCATCTTCGGCTAAGAGGTAGAGGCTTCCACGAAACTTTTGTATTTCCTTCTTCTCCCAGTGAAAATCTATTCCTATGCTTACATTTTTGACTTCAAAATAATCAGCAGAAATATTACAGGGATCAAGGAAAAGAATTTTACCGAAACAAAATTGATTATCATTATTTTCAAGTATGATGTTTTCTCCTTTGTTCCTTACGACACAATCGTTATAAAAAGATTTCTGATCATTGCGTACATCAAACTTACCAGACAATCTGAATTCCAGAACTTTTCCTTTCAGAATTCCAACATTAATATAGGGTTCCCTGTGCATTTCAGTTTAGATAATTTTCCAAAAGTAAATCACTCCAGCACTTATATCCCTCCAGGTTCAGATGTAATCCGTCATAAGTGTATTTTTCCTGCAATATTCCGTTTTTATCAGAGAAAAGATTGAATAAATTGATAAAGGAAAGCTTTAGTTGTAATGATAAGCTAAGGATCAAATCATTCAATTTCAAAATATTTGCTATCGAAAGAGAAGGATGCTGACTGATTTCAAAAGATACAGGAAGCAGGCTTAACAAAAAAACTTTACGATCCGGACTTTGTCGTAACAAATGATCAATGATTTCCCCGTAGGTGACAATAATTTCATCCGGTTCCCGGCCGTTTCCCAAATCGTTGATGCCAGCCATAAAATACAGGTCATTATCAGGATATGCATCCAACTGTGATATTCTTGTAAGGATATCGAGTGTTGTATTCCCTCCGACACCAAAATTCAATACAGTCTTTCCGGGTAAAAGCTCATTCCAGTTCCCACCTTCGGTAAGGCTGTCGCCCAGGAATATATAGCTTTCAGACATGTCCGACCTCCTTCTCATATCTCCAGAAAATCCGGGAAATTTTTGCATCAGCATAATCTGAATAGAACTTAACAGGTCCAACCCAGGGAATGATACATGTTTTGAATCCCTGTTCTTTTATATCTTTCAGACATAATTTCAAAAGTACGCCTCCTATTCCCAATCCTCTCAATCCGGAATGTGTACCCATAGGACCAAACCAACCCCTGCCAATATTATTTCCATCGTAAGCAGAAAAGGCTAAAACCTTGTTTTCCTTTTTAGCAATAAAAACAGCCGGTGTTTTTGACTTCATAGCAACTGAAACTTCATGTTTCCACAAAGGCCATTCTTCATTTAGCAATAGGTATAAAGATTCTGTATCTTCCTTATTTGCTCTGGAAATGATTATCCCTTTTTCATGTAATGTTGAAATTTCATCCTCTACCCCCCATTCAGAATAAGAAAGGTCAACAGACATATTTACAGCTTCATCGATTCTTTTATACCCCATCTTTTCAGCCAGGCAAACAGCCGCTGTATATTTTGGATCAATCCCGGGCATATAAAAATTTAAGGTAGCATCAAAAAATCTTACTTTAGTACAATGTTCCGTTTTCGACAAATCCTCTGTCATTTTTATTAAGCGACTGGCAATGCCTTTTCTTCTGTAAGCTTTTTCAACAGCCAGCAATTTTATGTAGCAAATTTTTTCATCCCTGACATCTCTGATAACAGATTGAAGAAATCCATAAATAAATCCATCCTCTTCAGCTATGAAAGTATGGGAAGGATTCCAACCGGGATCATGGTATAACTTCTCTTCAAGTAATTCCTTGTCGAATGTATCATAATCCATAGAATTCTGAAGCAAGTTCAGGACTTCTTCAAAGTCAGATTCAATATAGCAGCGGTAGCTTATCATTTTAAGACTTTATTAGGAGCTTTTGATATTCTTCAAATTTGTTCCGATCAATTGAAACCTGGTTAAAAATATCCTCTATATCTGATTGTGTAAGTTTATTGAAATCCTTTTCCAATGGAGTAATCAGCATTCCGCCATAATCGACAGATGCCGGACTCAGTAAAATGTTTTCCTCTCCTTTTGTAAAATATTGACTGGGCCGATGAAGATCTCTCAGAAATATAAAAACTTTCCAGGAGCTCCTGTAATAAGACAGGATATTAAGCATAGGTTCTTCATTTTTAGTTTTGCTTGTGGTGAGATCATAAATATTTTTAAAACTTCTGATAAGTTCATCCTTATTATCAGATTCAAGTACAAGAAATCTTCTTAATCCGTCATCTATGGCCGTTATTTTGATAAAAACGTTTTTCAAAAGGGTCTTTCCATAGAGTTCACTGATGTTTTCATAATCAGCCTCGAGAGGTAAAAAATTCAGATTTCCAGCCTGGAAATGAAGATGATCAGGTGCAGATGCACCACAATTGGGAGCATTGTAAAAAACGACCAATTCGGGCAATGCTTTTGAAATATCCAGCATGGAGGGAAAGCTAAGCTTGATTTCCTGGGGAATGTGATCCTTATGACTTATGGTAAAATGCTTTTTAAAAATAGGATAAGGATTGCAAAGAAATTCATAATCGGTATTAAAGGAAATACTTGCCTGTTGAGCCGGCCGGTTGTGTTCACATAAAAAACAGGGTCTTTCCTCAATAGAATCTTTATCCACCCTGGCTGAACTGGAAATAATTCTTTCCGGGTTGAATTGAATTTTAACAGAGTATCCTTTAAAATCGAATTTTTTTTCTCTGGCGAAAAATAAAGACTGTGTATTTTTTTTTAGAATATCCCAGTTTTCTTTTTGATCGTCGAAAAGTCTCAATATTTTTTCCTGGTAATCCATTTTAAAAAGAGAGTTAAAAATTTGACTTATTTAACCTTGCCATATATTCAATTGTCCGGATCCTGTCTTTATATAAATTATGCTTGTTCATAGCTTCTGTGTTTAATGAGGCGTCGCTGTTATCATCCCATCTCCGGCATAGGTATACTGGTTCATATATTCTGCCGATTTTGTATTTGCCGGATATACTTAAACCCACCGCATAATCTTCTCCGTAACTGGTATTGGGAATCATAATTTTCCTAAGAACAGGGGTGTAAAATGCCCTGGGAGCTCCTAAACCATTAATCCGGAGTGCATTATTCATTCCGTTATCATCCGTCCATTCCTTATGATCAATGATCCCTGGTGGTATTTCTTCCAGGTCAAAATTTGTCATCTGGTATGATCCAATTACCATGGCGCATTTTTCTGCATAGAATTGTTTTACAATTTTGCTTAGGGTGTTCTCACTATTATATAAATCATCACTATCCAGTTGAATGGCAAATTTACCACAGCGCTTATCATGAACAGCATAATTCCAGCAACCTCCAATCCCCAGATCATATCTCCCGGGTATTAAATGAATAAGCTGATTGTATTTTTTGGCACATTTCCGGATGATCCGGGTTGTATTATCGGTAGAATGGTTGTCTACTATTATCAAATTGAAATTAAAATCCGTTTTTTGTATCATGACCGAATTAATGGCATCTGCAATTGTTTTTTCCCTGTTTCTTACAGGAATAATCACAGATGCTTCCACATCGAAAATATCCTGGTCAAAATCAATGGTTTTCAGGGATAAAGGATC
>CBDUPM010000045.1:0-10754 GCA_965369105.1 uncultured Bacteroidales bacterium
TCCGGATTTGAGCAAAAACAAATTCAATTCCTAAACCAACCAGGTAGGAAACAATGACAATGGGTATGACTTTAAGAAATCCATACCAGAAACTTTCCCAGAAGCTGGCTTCAATACCGGTTGATAAAAAATGTTGCAAACCTGTATTCCACATCCCAAAAAGCAAAGTGGGTATAAGGGCAATTACTACCAGTGCCATTGCACGTTTCATATCAATGCTATCCCGGATATGGGTGCCTTTTTGAGTTACGGCGTTTGGAACGAAAAGGAAAGTTTCAAATCCTTCAAATGTGGATTTGAACATGTGGAGGCTACCCCCCTTTTCAAACTTTGGCTTAATGTTATCAATAATTCTTCTTAAACCTTTCATCTGTTTTTATTTATTTGCTATTAGCTTTTTTTGTTATCAGATACTATTCTGTTTCTTTTATCATGAGGTCGAGACCTTTCCGGATTATTTCCTGAACTTCAATTTTTGATGTGCACACAAATTCACAGAGTGCAAGATCTTCTTCCGCCACTTCATAAATACCCAATTTTTCCATTTGGTCAATATCCTCAACCATAATAGATTTCAGGAGCTGAACAGGAAGGATATCCATTGGAAAAACCTTGTTATACTCACCTGTCATTACAAATGCCCTCTCTCCGCCTTTGAGATTGGTATCAATCCGGTATTCTTTCTTCGGGGCAAGCCATGACCAGAACGTTCTTGAGTTACTGTATTTGCCAAATCCAGGGTGTGCCCATCCAAAAAACTCATAATAATCGCCTTCCGGAATAATGGTAACCTGGTGGTCATAAAAGCCCAGAAATCCCGAACGGTTTACCTTTGTTCCTGTTAGTACATTCCCACTTATAATACGATTGTTTTCTTCCATTTCCTTTTTTGGGATTATGGAATTGACAGAGGCACCCCTGATGAGTTTCAGATATACAGGTTTTTCAACTTCAGAGCCTGTAAGGGCAACCACCGTGGAATTATCAATTTTCCCGTTTTTAAAGAAAGAGCCAATTCTTACCACATCATATGGATTCACAACCCACACTCTTTCACCTTTATTAATCGGATCGATATGATGAATCTGAATGCCAACATTTCCAGCAGGATGTGGTCCCTTATAGCTGGTTGTTTCAACACCTTTTGCTTTGGCATAAGTCTCGCAGCTTGGATAATCTGCACTTATTCCCAAATGTATCTTACCTTCCGTCAGAAGCTTTAATATATCTATCCCGTTTTGAAATTCAGATTGAAAATCTTTCAGCATAAAATCATAATCCGGTGCAAGAGGGGAAGTATCAAAGCCTGAAATAAAAATGGCTTTTGGAGCATTTTCCGGATTAGCAATGGTTGCATAGGGTCTTTGTTTGATCAATGGCCATAAACCACTTTCCTGCAAAAGGCTGACCACTTCTTCTTTTTTTAAACTGGAAGGATCTTTGGTTTTAAACTCCAGGAAAGAATCTTCTTTGTCGGCCTTCACCACTACTTCAAGGATTCTTCTTCTTTCTCCCCTGTTAATAGCACTTACCTCTCCTGAGACCGGAGAAGTAAACATGGTACCCGGATGGTATTTATCAAAAAACAAGGTACTGCCAACCTTAACTTTATCACCTACTTTCACTGTAAGTTTTGGCATGACACCTTTAAAATCTGTGGGTTTTACCGCATAATATTCAGCTCTGTCTGCTTTAAGATAAATTTTATCCGCCTTACCTTTGAGATTAATGTCCAGACCCTTTTTGATCCTGATAATTCCTGACATATTTTTATTGTTATTTTAAAAACTGTGACAAAAATAACTATTTTTAAAATTGAAACTATCTAAATTATATATATATTGAAAAATATAGATTTATATATTGTTTTATATTTGATTTTAAGCAAATAAAGAGATATGTGTTTCTCAACATAATATATAAGCAGTATGGTCGTTATAAAGTGTTATCGGAATAACAAAAAATGAAAAAAGCTGTTCAATCCATCTTGTTTTTTATTTTAATCTTTTGGCTGTTTTTAAACAGTATTGATATTTACGCCCAGGGTCAGGAGGAAATTATACGAAATACTGTTAAAAAGGAATCCATAAAATCGATCCTGCTTTACCGGGATGGATGGAGACTGAGCTATCCGATCATTGATTTAAATGCAGGTGTAAGTCTGGTCCTGAAATTTGATGACCTGGATTCTGAAATTAAAAATTACCAGTTTAAAATTGTCCATTGCGATTCGGACTGGAAAGTGAGTGGTCTGAGCGAATCGGAATATATGGAGGGGTATTACCAAAACCAAATAGAGGATTATAATTATTCTTTTAATACTTATACCAGTTATATCCATTACACTTTAAAACTTCCGAATGAGGAAATATTTTTTAAGATTTCCGGTAATTATGCTATAATCGTCTATGAGGACTTCGACGAGGATAACATTGCTTTTATAAAAAGATTTATGGTTGCAGAAAAACTGGTCAATATTGTTGCAAACGTTCAAAGGCCGGTATTATCTATCTACCGGGACAATTCACAGCAAATAAATTTCAACATAGAGTGCGGATCCTTAAAAATAGATGATCCCTTTAATGATATCGTAGTTCATATTCTTCAAAACGGTCGTTGGGATAATGCCATTACAGATTTAAAACCTCTGTTTAACCGGAACGGAACCCTGATATATGATTATCAGCAGGAAAATGTTTTTCCGGGAGGTTCAGAATTCCGGTGGTTTGATATTAAAAGTATGAGATACCAATCGCCTTATATTAAGTCGGTTGAATTTATTGATAATTTACATGTAGCCACCCTGTTTCCTGCTGAGAATCGGGCTGATAAACTATATTTCTACAACCAGGATCTGAATGGTAAGTTTTATCCGGAAATCCAGGAAGAAGATAACAATGATACGGATGCGGATTATATTCAAGTAAAATTTAGCCTCCCGTATGATGTTCCCATGGCCGATGGGGATTTCTATATCCTTGGAGGCCTGGGAAATTGGCTAATGAATGACGCAAGCAAAATGGAATATGACTTCTCTGCAAAATCTTACAAAAAGCAACTTCTCCTTAAACAGGGTTATTATAACTATTTTTACGCCTTCAAAGCTTTCAATGAGGAAGCCGGGGATCTGCAATACACAGAAGGAAATCATTATGAAACTGAAAATGATTATGTCATCCTTGTTTACCAGCGACAAAATTATTCTCGTTATGAGAAATTAATTGGATTTCAGATTGTGAATTCCTTAAATAAATAAGTAATCCTAAAGCTCAATTGCTTTATCCTTACTTTTGTTTTTTTCAAAGTGAAGTGTGAAAGAAACTGGAAGTTTGCCTGACCGGGACGAAAATAAAACTGAATTTTATACCCTATAGAATAACTTCAGGCATAATTCTGTTCTATAAACCTATTTCATCAGCAATTTCCTTCATGGCATCAACAGAAATCTGAACAAACTCAGCCAGGGGAATCCCGATTTTTTCGCATTCGAGAATATTTTCTCTTTTCACTGATGCGGCAAAGGCTTTTTGCTTCATTCTTTTTGTCACCGATTTATACTTTACCGAGGCAATTTTTTTATCAGGGTAAACCAAAGCCGTTGCATATATCAAACCGGTTATTGTTTCACTTGCTGCAAGAGCATGCTGAAACCGGGTATTTCTCTCTTTACCTGATGCTTCTTCATTATGCATGGAAATCGCATCAATTATTTCTTCCTCCACCTGGTGTCCCCGAAGAATCTCTATAGCCTTTATCCCATGGATTTTGGGATCAGCATTGGTAATTTCAACATCAATGTCATGTAATAAGCCTGCCAGACCAAATTTCTCTATATCCTCACCCAGTTTTTTTGCAACAGAACGCATAACCGCTTCTGAACAAATTGAATGAATATACATTTTATCTGATTTCAGGTATTCCTTCAAAAGTTTAATTGCTTCAGATCTCTGCATATATAAAGGTTTCAGAATAAATAAAAACACTTTACACAAAACTAGTTAATTGAAAATTATATCAGAAGAAAAAATTGTATTAATTTTGTGCCACCAAAAAAAATTGCAAAGGATGATTATAAAGAGAGAAACAACTATTGATGTTTTGGTAAATGCCCTTCCGGCAGCCAGAATGTATTTATCTGAGAAAGGAATCAATTGTGCTCCAAACGGTGGACCGGTTACCGGAACACTTGAAGAGGTTGCTAAACAATGCGGGCTTGAAAAGAGCGATGTTGATGGTTTGGTTCATGATTTAAACCGACTGATGGACCAATTGGACAATTAAAGCAAACTAAAAAGAAATAAAAGGCCATTGGGTTATTAAAAACTATGGCCTTTTTTTTATAGAATATTCTACAGGAAGTTCCATGGGTTTATTTCTAATCCATACAATATCAGGATAACTAAAACCAGGATTACGATTAGGGTAAAGCCCAGTAAAGGTTGGTTTCGGTCTTTTTTGCGGATTTCCAAAGCCGTTAAATAGAAATAACTTGGTTTCCCGTTTTCCCTGAAGGAATATAAATCGTGGTAAAGACTGCCCAAATAGGCTATTGTGATTGCCATTGCAAGTCCTCCAAACAATGAAATCCAGATTACAAGAAAAAGGAAACTCAGTGGTAACTGCCACAGGAGGTTTTGAGTTCTTTCCAGTTTGGCTTTTGCCATTACCTGTTTCTCAAGGGTTAAATTCTTCCATTTTTCAAAATCTGATTTTCGGTTATCCAGGGAAAGCTGTGTCCTGAATAATTCATTGCCCGCCAGGCTGTCATTTCCCATTTGCAAAATCCGGTACTTTTCTTCCAGATTTTCAATATCCTCTTCAAATAAGGATTCGGTTTTCTCAATTTCTGATGCAAGACCTACCACCTGTTGTTCAAAAATTTTCCTGTTTTCCCTGAGCTCATTTAAACTAAAGAAATCTTCAAAAACATTCTGAGGAAATGCTTTATAATATTGAAAATTTTTAATTTCTTCCCTGATATAATAAACCTCCGGGGAAGTTGATCTTTGTTCCTTAAGGCTTAGCTGGCTTAACTTTGCATCTAATACATTATCCTTTACAGATAAGCTAAGGTTAATAGCCAGAAAAATGATCAGGAATGGGATAATACTCAGAACTGCAGCAAAAAATAACCCCGGGATATGTGCAAGCAAATATCTTAAAAATTTATTTCCAATGGCAGCTAAAAACTTACTGCTGCTGCTCAGGTTATTTTCGAAATTACTATTATGAACTAGATGGCTTGGCAGAAGAAATTTTGAAAATACCAGGATCACAAATACAAAAACAAGTATGAGGGAAATAAAGGTATTCAGGTTAATGGTAAGTCCCAGTAAACTTAGTCCAATGGATGGAATCCACCCCAGCAGATTTAAGGCAACCTGCAAGATCAGGGCAATCAAAAATACCAGTAGATAAAAAAGCACTGCCCTTACCGCATCAAATCCTTTCCTGTATTTCATCCTGACCGAAGAATGCGAATCCCCGGCCCTTCCCTCGATCTTTAAAACTGATATTTCAGTGTAGCTCCAGACCAGCGGCAAAACAGAAAACATAAACCCAATAAATACAATATTTGGAATATCTACCAGAATTCCAAGTCCGAAAAAGACACCAATGAGGAGCAGCATAAATACACCTCCCCATAAACCTATAATAAAAAAGTTTTTATTGATGGAAATCGATGCATTCCTGAAACTCAGTTTATATATCCACCATGGCCATTTCAAAAGGTAGTGGAGAATCATTTTATAGCTAAACACAACAGGGGGTACAAATAATTTCAGGAACCAGATAATTGCATAAATTATCCAAAAGAGAATTGTTTTTATAAGAAGCAGAAAATCAATAACGATTAAAAAGAATACATATATCCCGTTAATGGTCCATACAGCCAGATCATACATAAACCCCAACAATAGGAATATCCACTTGAAAAGAACCCAGAATCCTCCTTTATCATTTAAAAAGTTATCGTTTTTTCCCAGGTTGAAAAGATAGTCTGGCTTTTCACCTGTAATTCTGAAATTAAGAAAAGAAAGTATAAACAATCCGACCGGTAATCCTATAAAAATATTTCCTTCATTCGACAGGAAAGCAAATATAAAAAGGGATAATACAAGGACAATAAGTTTTTTGATGTAGAGGTTTACTTGTTCCATTTCAGGTTTTTTCAGAGTAAACAAGTTTAATAATTATTTGGCTAAAAACCTAGAGGAATATGGGAGCCGGGTGCCGGGTGTCTGCCCCGGAGTGATTGCAAAACTGAAAAATTTCATTAATTCGGGGCATGGTGCTTGGTTTCAAAACCAAAAATTGTGATCACAAGATCACGGGACCCCTAAATGTATTCCGCAAATTCCTCCTTCTCTCCGCGAACTAATTATATTTCCCTTTCAGCAGGTAATTCCCGACATAATCAGGTACACCTTCCGAAAGAGTTCGGAATGCTTTTGTGTAACCTGCTTTTCGAAGCTTATCCATTTTAGCCTCCGTAAAATACTGGTATTTATCGCGGATGTCCTCCGGAGTATCAATAAATGTGATTTTTTCCTTTTGACCCATCACTTTAAAAGTCTGTTGCACAAGCTCAAGGAATGATTCCGCTTTTCCTGTTCCCAGGTTAAATATCCCGGATTGAGGTCTCTCCTCCATCAGAAAGATCACCACATCGCATAGATCCTTCACGTATATAAAATCCCGGAGCTGCTCTCCGTCCTTATAACCGGAATGATGAGAGCGGAATAATTTCATTTCCCCTGTGCTCTTAATCTGGTTAAAAGCATGGAAGATCACCGAGGCCATTCTTCCTTTATGATACTCATTGGGCCCGTAGACATTAAAGAATTTTAATCCTGCCCAGAAAAAAGGCTTTTTCTCCTGCTCCACTGCCCATTTATCAAATTCATTTTTTGAATCACCGTAGGGGTTTAATGGCTTTAATAATTTAAGTTTTTCCTCATCATCTGTAAAACCCAGGCTACCATCTCCATAGGTGGCTGCAGATGAAGCGTAAATTAGTGGTAATCCGTATTTAATACATTGATTCCAAATGGCCCTGGAATAATCAAGATTCAAATGATCAAATACTGATTTATCCATCTCGGCCGTATCTGTCCTGGCGCCCATATGTATGATAAATTGAACAAGGGTATGATTATGGTCGATCCATTCAATGAAATCATCTCTTTCAACCTGCAGGCTAAAACTTTTTCCGGAATAGTTTTTCTCTTTCCCGGCTTTTGTAAAATCATCAACCAAAACCAGGTCATGATAACCCGAATCATTTAATCTTTTTACAATATTGCTTCCAATAAATCCTGCTGCCCCTGTAATTATTATCATAATTTTATTTTTTTATTCCTTATTTAAAAAAATCTGAGCTTTACTTTGACTGACCAGATCAGATTCTATTCCTTTTTCAAATAGCTTCATGATAGCATTTTGACCAGAAGTGCCCAAATCTACAGAGAAATTATTAACATATAAACTGATATGCTTTTTAATAACCTCCTCATCTAACTCCTGGGCATATGATTTGATATAATCCATAGAGGTTTCAGGGAATTCAAAACCAAAATCTATGCTTTCCCTGATTTTTTTCTGAATTAAAAATTTTATTTCTTCCGGCAAGGACCTTCTTACCACTATCCCTCCCAGAGGGATGGGAAGTTTAAACTTTTCCTCCCAGATTTTTCCCAGATCAGCTATCAGTTTCAATCCCTTTTTGTGATAGGTGAAGCGCGTCTCATGAATGATCAGCCCTGCATCCACCTCATTACTCAGAACAGCTTCTTCAATATCTGAAAAGACATATTCTTTTTTATCTTTTACTTCCGGAAAAAGGCTGGATAAAAGATAATTAGCAGTGGTTTTCTTTCCGGGGATGGCCATTTTTACTTCCCTCAGCTCATCCGGATATATCTTCTTTTGACTGATAATAAGTGGACCATTTCCATAACCAAGGGCACTTCCGGATTGTAAGAATTGATAATTTCCTGCAATTTCAGGGTAAACGGCAAAACTAATTTTTGAAATATCAGGTTCTCCCATAAGAATTAAATTATTCAATTCTTCAATATCAGCCATATGTACATCAAAAGAAAGGCCTTCAGCATCGATTTTTTTATTTATCAATGCATCAAACATAAAAGTGTCATTCGGGCAAGTGGAAAAGGCGATCTTCAGTTTTTTATATTTCATCCAATACCTGCTTTAATTTCATTCCTAAATTCTCAATAGCTAAATTAATTTTCCATTTAGACTTATCTCTTTCCAAAGCATAGTTTGAAACAGACCTTATCTGCAAGCAATGTCGATTTTCATTCCGGCAAACAAAGAAAAAACCTGCTCCTTCCATACTTTCAATCACCGGATCCGTATTTCCCCTAATTTCCTTCAGAATTTTTTCTGACAGGGGAATCTGATTAACTGTCAAACCGGTTATAAGCTTTAAATCATTAAAATACTTTTCATATTCACCCGGATTTTCAAAAAGCCATTTATTTTGAAAGGGAAAATCATTTTCATTCATCAATCCCAGGTCAAATATATCCCTGAAACGATCTTCGTCAAATGCTCCTGAATCCGCAAACCTGTCTTTCCGGACCCGAAACACGGATCCCAATTGAATTTTTTGGTTGTAAGTCCCGCAAATTCCTGCATTAATTACAAGATCATATTCCTTTTCAGTTAATCGTTGGGTCAATTTATAGATTAGATTGAAATTTCCTGCGCCCGAATTTATAAAATCCACATTCAAGCCATGTTTGGAGTAGTGGAAAACCGGATCAGGCATAACATCATCCTCTTCGAAGAATTTAAGGATTCCTTCATACTCAACAACAGAAGTGGTAATAATCAAAACTTTCATAAAAGAATATTGTTATTCCTATGCGACTTAAATATGACAATTTTTGATAAAAATCACTCAAATTTAATATTTAAAAGCCTTACTTTGTAAAATTATTAATATTCAATTCTCGGGGAAAACATGATTTATATTACCAGAAGAGAAAGATTCAGCGCTGCCCACAGGCTTTTCAATGAAGACTGGTCGGAAGAAAAAAACCTGGAAGTCTATGGACAATGTTCCAATCCTAACTGGCATGGCCACAATTATGTTATGTGGGTAACCATTAAAGGAAAGGTAAATAATGAAATTGGTTACTTGTGTGATCTGAAAGAGCTTTCGTCGATAATAAAAAAATATGTCCTTTTAAAAGTAGACCATAAAAACCTGAACCTGGAAGTGGATTTCTTGAAAGGAAAAAAAGTTTCCACAGAAAACATTGCCATTGGTATCTGGAATGAGCTGGAACCCCATATTAAGGAATTAGGTGTTGAGATGCACGCGGTAAAAATCCAGGAAACAGAAAACAATTACGTTGAGTATTTCGGTTAAAAAAAAAATAATGAAATTAGAATCAAAAGAACCCTTGAGTGCTGAGAACAATGGATATGAAAAGATAGAAAGATTTGATAATGAGAATACTGAAAAAATTGCAGGGCATTATCGGGAAGTGCTAAACTTAATCGGAGAAGACAGCAACAGGGAAGGTTTGATAAAAACTCCGGAAAGAGTAGCAAAGGCTATCCAGGTGCTCACCAGTGGTAGCGGGTTAGATCCTGCCGCTATTCTTAAATCAGCCATGTTCAAAGAGGAGTATCAGCAAATGGTTGTGGTAAAAGATATTGAAATTTATTCCCTGTGTGAACATCACATGTTGCCATTTTTTGGAAGTGCCCATATCGCCTACATACCCAATGGTTACATAACCGGATTGAGTAAGATTGCCCGGGTAGCTGAAGCATTTTCAAAAAGATTGCAGGTGCAGGAAAGGCTAACGGTACAAATTCGTGATTGTATCCAGGACACCCTGAATCCGCTTGGTGTTGCCGTTGTAATAGAAGCAAAACATCTTTGTATGATTATGCGGGGAGTACAAAAACAAAATTCAATTACTACCACTTCTGCATTTACCGGCGAATTTCTTGAAAATGCCCGAACCCGGGAGGAGTTTATACATTTAATAGGTTCCAGGCTTTCTTAACTTACAAATCCAATAGATTTAGAAATAATTACTTACACTTAATATAAAATTTCCTCAAAAAACTTATTTATTATATATATCTAATTAAATTTGTCAAATTATTCAAAGATATGAAGGCTTATGTATTTCCCGGACAGGGAGCACAATTTGTTGGGATGGGATTAGATCTTTACAATCGTAATGATCAGTTAAAATCTATGTTCGAACGAGCAAATGAGATCCTGGGATTCAGGATAACCGATTTAATGTTTGAAGGAAGCCCTGAAGATTTAAAGCAAACCAAGGTTACCCAGCCCGCTATTTTTCTCCATTCTGTGATACTCGCAGAAAGTCTTGGATCCGAATTCAAACCCGAAATGGTTGCAGGTCATTCCCTGGGAGAATTTTCCGCCCTGGTTGCAAACAAAACATTAAATTTTGAAGATGGTCTGATACTGGTTAGCAAAAGGGCAATGGCTATGCAAAAAGCATGCGAATCAGAACCGTCTACTATGGCGGCCATCTTAGGGCTTGAGGATGAAGTGGTTGAAAAAGTATGTTCAGAAATTGAAGATGTAGTAGTACCCGCAAATTATAACAGTCCGGGCCAGATTGTCATTTCAGGCTCAGTTTCCGGAATCGATGCAGCCATAGAGAAACTTAGTGCTTCAGGTGCAAAAAGAGCTCTGAAACTTCCTGTTGGTGGAGCTTTTCATTCTCGTT
>CBDUPM010000046.1:0-10740 GCA_965369105.1 uncultured Bacteroidales bacterium
TGTGAAAGCTGAAAATGATGTTGGAATCGAATAGGTTCAAAAGGGAATGAGATTTTAATATAACTCCATCCATTCAAAAGTATTTCCGGAAATTTCAAGAAATCGTTCAAAATCCCGGAATGAAATCACGACTGTTGAAGTATTATCATTGGGATGAAAACTAATCTTTTCAGAAGATTTAAGATTTTGATCAAGAAACAGATGAACGTGATCATCTAAATCATTAATTAAACCAAAAACAGATACTGATCCTGCTTTTATACCCAGGTATTTATCCATTCTTTTTTCTGAAGCAAAACTGATCTTCCCCTGTTTCAGTCTTTTCTCAAGATCGTGAATTGCAAGGGGTTGCATAAAATCCAGGATAACCAGGTAATGACGGTTTCCCTTATGATTGCGAAAAAATAAATTTTTACAATGTTGTGCATCTATGTTCTTCCAATGCTCCTGTGCCAGCTCAATAGTGGGTAATGCCGGATGGTTATACAATTCATATTTAATGCCATGCCTGTCTAAAAATCCTAATACTTTTTCTTTTTCTGTCATTTTTGCATTAATAGATTAACTTTTAAAATAATTATCGAAAAATAGTCTGAAATTTTTAATTTAGGAAAATTTTATTGGAAATGAACGACTATTCAAATATCCTTTCGGCACAAAAAGCTTTCTTTGAGACCGGGAAAACAAAAGAACTGGATTTTCGCAAAAAGCAACTTAAGAAATTATATAAGTACCTGGTTGATAATGAAGAAAAAATTGAGAAAGCACTGTGGGCCGATCTCCATAAAGGTTTTTTTGAATCCTATGCTACGGAAATGGGTCTTTGCCGATCAGACATCAGCCTTTTGATCAAAAAGCTTGACAAACTTGCACGTCCCGAAAAAGTAAGAACCCCCCTGGTGCATTTTAAAGCCAGCAGTCATATTATTAAAGAACCTTTCGGTCAGGTTTTGATTCTTGCTCCGTGGAATTATCCCCTGCAACTGGTAATTTTACCTTTAGCCGGGGCAATAGCGGCCGGAAATACCGTAATTATCAAACCCAGTGAAATTACCAAAGCGGTTGAAGATTTTATTGATGAAATGATGAAAGAGCTTTTTCCTCCTGAATATATTACCTGTGTAAAAGGGGGCATACCGGAATCAACGGAATTATTAAAAAATAAATTTGATTATATTTTTTTCACCGGGAGCTCAAAAGTGGGAAAGGTAGTTATGGAGGCCGCGGCAAAAAACCTGACCCCTGTAACCCTTGAGCTCGGAGGTAAAAATCCTGCCATAGTGGATGAAACAGCTAACATTGATCTCGCAGCCAGGAGAATAACCTGGGGGAAATTTTTAAATGGGGGACAGACCTGTGTTGCCCCGGATTATTTATTTGTACATAAAAATGTTAAAACAAAATTACAGGAAAGGATTATTCATTATATCCGATTATTTTATGGGGAGGATATTAAAAATAATCCTGATTACCTGAGAATCATCAATAAACAAAATACGGAAAAGTTCATTGGGATTTTAGGTGAAAATAATATTATTTACGGCGGCGACCATGATTTGGATTCCCGGTTTATTGGACCAACTCTTATAGATGAGCCGCCAGAAGAATCTTTGATAATGCAGGAAGAAATTTTTGGACCCCTGTTACCGGTTATTGCTTATTCAGATTTGGATGAAGTCTTTAAAATTATCCTTCAAAAAGAGAAACCTCTTTCTCTTTATATTTTTTCCAGATCCGGAAAAAGCCAGAGAAAAATTATGGAAGCGATTTCTTCCGGAAATGTAGCTATAAATGATGCCGTAGTTCAATATGCCAATTCAAATCTGCCTTTTGGGGGAGTAGGAAAAAGCGGAATGGGGTCCTACCACGGAAGGCATAGTTTTTATACCTTTTCCCACCATAAATCAGTATTGAAAAAATCCAATCTGGTAGACTTCCCGGTAAGATACCCCCCTTATTCCAAAAGTAAACTGAATGTCCTGAAGTGGTTTTTAAAGTAAGTTTATACCATCAGGATGAACCTGGAATAAATCGGATTATTGAATAAATAGCTTTTTAGCTTCAGATTTAAAAGCAATGGATTCCAGGAAATACAGATATACTCCCGGGGAAATATCATTTGTACTTATTGAAAGTGAGCTTGAGAATTCATCCACATCAAAAGTTTTTTGAATATTTCCATTCGTATCTGAAAGGATTAACCTGGCCTTTTTGATATCCGGGGGCAGGGAATAATGAATGTTTATGATATCCGTTCCTGGATTTGGAAATGCTGAGATCTCAGCAGATAGAATTTGCTGTTCCATCAGCGTATTCAGTTTACCGGGTAAGCTGTAGATATTGGTTTTTATGGTATAAGGATTCAGAGAATAATCATAAACATAAAGGAATAATTTAAACTCATCTTTTTGCGTTTCCTTTATATAGGAATATAAGGCACCGGGAACATCCAGTAAAACGCTTCCCTTTTCACTTTGAATTTTGGTGTGATAAACATAGTACCCATCGCCTGTACTGGCATTGGTGGTAATCCATTTATAATAGGTGTAGAGAAGTTCAATATCGGTATCCGAATTAAATAAATCTTCCGATACAAACTTAATATCATAAAGCCATTGGCCATCAGGAATGTCAAGTGCTATGGTCTTATAAAGTGAAAAATCGGTATTATAAATCCGGCATTCCTCCCCCGGAACATCCATGAGGAAATATTTATAATCCGTTTCGTTTATCTTTATAATCGTGGCAGAGTAGTTAAAACTTTGTATCAGACTCACCTGGGAGAAGATCCCAATACTGAAAAACAGGAAAGTAAAATTCAGGATAAATTTTTTCATGGCTGTTTGCGTTTAGTTTTTCAAAACGAATTTACAAAATCCATGGCTTTATATGTCAATACCAAAAGAAAATTAAGGAATTAAGCATTTTCCATATTGGAACAGAATAAAAAAAAGGAGAAATGCCGGGAGACCTAAACCTTGCTGTTGAATTTCATTTCAATCCATACAGGGCAATGATCTGAATGTTTCACATCGGGCATAATTCCGGCATTCATAAGATCCGGCTTCAGGTTTTCTGTAATCATGTGGTAATCGATTCTCCAACCCAGATTTTTGACCCGTGAATTTGCACGGTAACTCCACCAGGAATACTTTTCTGCGCTTTTATCAAATTCACGGAAAGTATCAACAAAACCACTTTCCACAAAACGATCCATCCACTCTCGTTCTTCAGGAAGGAAACCGGATGATTTTTTGTGGCGCTCCGGATGATTAATATCAATTGGCTTATGACAAATATTATAATCACCACATAAAATAATCTGCGGCCTTTCTTTTTTTAATTCTTCCAGGTATATTTCCATATCCGAAAGATATTCCATTTTAAAGGCCTGTCTTTCATCTCCGCTAGAACCCGAGGGGAAATAGGAGTTCAGTAAAGTAAAGTCTTTAAAATCAAGACGGATTAATCTCCCTTCCCTGTCAAATTTTTTAATATTCATGCCAAAGGAATGAGAGTCGGGTTTGATTTTGGTGAGAATTCCTACGCCACTATAACCCTTTTTCTCAGCCATGTTCCAGTATTGATGGTAACCCAGTGCCTCAATGCTAAGTTTATCCACCTGGTCCTCCTGCATTTTCGTTTCCTGGATACAAATAATATCCGGATTTTCATCTTGGAGCCATTCAAAAAAACCTTTCGAAATTGCAGCCCGCAACCCATTGACATTGTAGGAGATTATTTTCATTAGCCTGAATTTTTTTAAAGGAAGTTCAAAGCTAATGATTTTTTTTTGTTCACCATCCAGTCCCCGGGTTCGGGACTCATTCAACTATGTCTTTTGTTTCGTGACCTCATCAATGGCCCATTTCATTTAGCGTTCTCAAATTCTCTCATCATAAGCTCCTTAGCTTCTCTTTGATATCCTTCACCTTTTGGACATCAATTTTGAATAAACGGGTACCCGGGGCAGAAAAACAAATATCACTTCTGGTATTCAGGGGTTCTTCCCAGTCAACTTTTTTTGCAGACAGGTGAAATTCCCGGGCCCCGGTTTTTTTGGCAATAATCCCGATATTAAATGAATTAATTCCGGCTCCGGGCATAATGATTATTTTTCCTTTGGAAATTTCAATTAAGCGGGTAATTAACTCCAGCCCCTCTTCGGCTTTTGACTTTTGGCCAGAGGTCAACACACGGTCAAAACCAATTTCAATAAGTTCGTTTAGCGATTTTTCCGGATCAATTGTCAGGTCAAAAGCCCGGTGAAAGCATACCTCCATTGGCCGGGCAATGTCCAGTAATTCCTGATTCCGTAGCATATCCACATTCCCGTTTTTATCCATTATCCCGAAAACCACGCCTTTGGCTCCCGCCTCTTTGACCATTGAAATATCATCCTTCATGGATTCAAATTCTGAATCACTGTAATAAAAATTTCCGCCCCGGGGCCTGATCAAAACCATAACCGGAATTTTGACTTTCTGAAGGCATTGTTTAATCATACCATAACCCGGACTGGTTCCACCTTCAGAAATATTATCACATAACTCAATTCGTGAAGCTCCTGCTTTTGCTGCAGCAACAGCCCATTCAATGGAGTAAGCTGAGATTTCTATAATAGCTTGCATAGGATTAAAAATTAATTCTAAAATTAATTGATAAAAAGCAAGTTACAACCAATATTAAAACAATGAATATTAATGTTAATTTTGTTATGACATAAATATTAACATTGGATAAAGGACAGGTAATAAAAACAACAGGCAGCTGGTATACGGTACAGCCGGAAAACCGGAATGATAATCCTGTGCAATGTAAAATCAAGGGAAATTTCAGGATAAAGGGAATAAAAGCAACAAACCCTGTCGCTGTGGGCGATTATGTCGGGTTTATTGTCAATGAAGACCAAACGGGTTTAATTACTCAAGTAGAGGACAGAAAAAACTATATTATCAGAAGGTCATCCAATCTTTCAAAGCAATATCAGCTGATTGCCAGTAATGTTGATCAGGCGTGGCTGGTAATCAGTTTGGTCTCGCCCAAAACATTACCCGAATTTATCGACCGCTTTCTAGTTTCCGCCGAAGCATATCGTATCCCCGTCAGTATTATTATGAATAAAACGGACCTTTTAAACGAAGACCTGAGATTAGACCTGGAAATTTTAAATCATTTGTATAGTTCCATTGGTTATCCATGTTATCCTGTTTCTGCTAAATTGAATGAAGGAATTTTGCCCGTCAAAGAAAAAATGAAAAATAAGATTAATGTTTTTTCCGGGAATTCCGGTGTTGGAAAGTCTACCCTGATCAATGTATTAGATGAGAACCTGAACCTAAAAACAGGAATTATTTCAGAAGCCCATCATACAGGAAAACATACCACCACCTTTGCAGAAATGCATGAGTTGAATTTTGGTGGGTATATCATTGATACACCTGGTATAAAGGGATTTGGATTAATAGATTTTGACAAGGAAGAACTTTTTCACTTTTTTCCTGAAATCTTCAAATTTTCTCACGATTGCAAATATCACAACTGCTTGCACCAGCATGAGCCAGGCTGTGCCGTTATAAAAGCAGTGGAGGAAAATCAAATTTTTGAAACCAGGTATATTTCTTATCTTAAAATGCTGGAGGATAAGAATTCGGATTACCGCTGATAAAAGGTCAATTTCTCTCTGACCCTGAAAATGAGAACAAGCCGATAGCAGTAATCAGATGAAGAGAATTATATGTAACCCCTTATAATTTCCGGATACATTCAGGGTTGCTAAAACACTATTTGAATATAAGAAATTACCTGTCCTTGTCAGTTTTTCGGACTGAAAAGCAATCATACAAATTTGTGTATGAAGGCTTAAATTTTTTCCAATACCTTGATGGCGATACTTTCTCCTATCGCCAGGGATGCTGTAGCTGCCGGGGAGGGAGCATTTAGTATGTTTAATATATTCTCATTTTCAACTATTATAAAATCATCAATTAATTCACCGGATCGGCTGCAAGCCTGGGCCCTGACACCGGCTCCCCCGGGAACTAAATCATCTGAAGTGATCTCCGGAACCAGTTTGCTTAATGCCCGGGTAAAGGCGTTTTTATTCCATGACCGGTAAAATTCTCCCATGCCCATAAAAAAATGATCTCCCATGAGCTTTTGAAATCCCCGCCAGCTCAACGATTGATATGTTTCTTTGAATGAAAAACTTGTTTTATTATAACCCTCTCTTTTAAATGCAAATACAGCATTCGGACCCGCTTCAATATTTCCATCAATCATCCTGGTAAAATGAACACCCAAAAAAGGAAATTCAGGATCCGGTACCGGGTATACCAGGTGATTAACCAGGTATTTTTTTGAATCTTTGAGTTTATAGTATTCCCCTCTGAAAGGTATAATTCTGTAATCAAGATTCTTATTATTCAATGAAGCTATGTGGTCAGAATATAATCCTGCCGTATTAATTATAATTTTTGATTTGAATTCGGATTTTTCAGTAATAATTATTGAATTTTCTTTTTCCATTCTTACATCCACTACCTTTTCCGCTAAAATTACTTTCGCTCCCTTTTCCCTGATTTTTGCCAGAAGTACCTTACTGACTTCCTTATAATCAATGATACCGGTTTGTGGAACCTTTAATCCCGCAACGGCGTTTACGTGAGGTTCAATTTCACGTACTTCTTCAGGATTAAGCTTTTGAATTCCTTTTAATCCGTTGGCAATTCCCCGCTCATACAAATCCTGCATCCGGAACAGTTCACGTTTTTCTGTAGCCACAATTAGTTTTCCACATAATTCAAAAGGAATATTATTTTCCCTGGCAAAATCCAGTAACAAAGAGTATCCCCGCATGCAATTCTGAGCCTTCAGGCTACCCGGCCGGTAATAAATTCCTGAGTGGATAACCCCACTGTTATTTCCGGTCTGATGTTTTGCCACCTGATCCTCTTTTTCAAGTAACAGAATCTTTATATCCTGTTTTTTTAATAAAATACTATAGGCCGTGGCCAACCCTACAATACCTCCGCCTATTATGCTTACATCGTATGTCATTGATTAGAATTTATATATTCCCGGATCGTATTATTGTAAGATTCCATAAGCTTAAACAGTAATTTATGCTTCGTGGAAAAATGGAAATTGTTTACTTGAGAAACGGGCAGAATTTTTGGGGAAGTCCCGGAAATAAATACCGCCTCAGCCTCATATAGCAGATCCAAATCATATTCTATTTCTGTAAGTTTGATATTTTCCCTGATACAGATTTTGAAAATATAATCGCGGGTAATGCCGGGTAATACATGCTCTTTTTTGGCTGTAAAAATCTGGTTATTACTAATAAAAAAAAGATTGGACTGACTTCCTTCTGTTACGATTCCGTTGTTGTTTATCAAAATAACTTCGTACACCGAACTGGAAGATTTCAGGGCAAGTATTTTGGATTTAAAATCAGGTCGCCAGTTTTTTAAATTGGGATCGGGTCTTGTTTCCTCCAGCGAAATTACTTTTACACCCTTAATGTAATCTTCCGGTTTGGGATAATCAAACGGAACCGGGTAAATATAAAGCTCACCGGAAATGATGTTATCAGAATGCAGGACGATCTTGATGTTTCCCGACTCCTGCCTGTTTTTTTTACAGAGTTTCTTAATTTTCTTTTTAAGTTCCCGGAGGTCATAGTTAAATTCAAGTCCTTTTCCAATTGCGGAAAAATTAAGGCGTCTGATATGATCTTCCAGGAATAATGCTACAGCATTTTCCTGCCGCAATACTTCGTATACATTTATACCATGATTGAGAAATTCAAAAGAGTAATCAGGCTCTTCAATGAGAGATTCATTTTTGAAAATAAATTGTCCTAAAAGTTCATTCAATTCAGATGATTTTGCCACAAATTTAATCTTGTTTTCATTTCAATAAAATTTTAAAGAATAATAATAAAGAAAAATTTCCCGGAGCCTGAAACAGACCCCGGGAAATATCCAGGCACAATTTCCGGAACGAACGGAAATGTATTATTCGTATTTTAATGAATTTGCCGGCTGTATCCTGGATGCTTTCCAACTTTGGTATGAAACGGTGAGCATCGCAACCAGTCCGGAAATAAGAATGGACCAGAGGAAAAGTAAATAGTTGAAATCAATGCGGTAGTAAAACTCCTGCAGCCAGTTCTCAATCAGATAATAGGATATAGGGTATGCGATTACATTTGCTATTATCACCCAAATAAGAAATTTTCTAAGGAACAATATTATTATTTGTTGTTGGGAAGAACCGACTACTTTTCGTATTCCAATTTCCTTGGTCCTTTGTTGTGTAATGAATGCAGATAAACCCAGGAGTCCAAGGGCTGCCACAAAAAGCGTTAAAATCGTAAAAACAGCAAAAATTTTACTTATTATTTTTTCCTCTTTATAGGATTCATTTAGTTTTTCATCAACGAAAAAATAATCAAAAGGATAATAGGCATTGAAATCCTTGCGTACATTTTTTATCCATTTTATAGCTTCCGATTCCCGTCCTTCTTCATACCTGACACCTGCCATAGTAAAGAAACGGTTATTATCGTTTAAAATCAATACAACTGGATCAACAGGATTATGAAGGGAGGAGAAATTGAAATCTTCCAGAACTCCAATTATTTCACCATCCCTTGCCGGAGGACCTTCAAGGTTTATTCCAAACTGAAATCTTTTCCCCAGAGCATCCTTATGCCAGTTAAATTCTTTTGCAGCGGTTTTATTGATTACAAAAGCTTTGTTAATATCCGATCCCATAGATTCCTGGTAAAATCTTCCTGTATCCAGCTTCAGATTCATCAGTTCCAGGTAATCGTAATCTACCACGAAATTATTGATAGCATGATCTTCCAGTTCTCCGTCATTTCCCTCAATTCGCATTACATTTTTCCCCACAAAACTTCCGGGTCCCCCCGAAAAAGCTGCTGTTTTGGTAATTACCGGACTTTTTTCAAGTTCTTGTTTAAAGGCATCCAGATTTTTTTTAATCGTCGAATCCGGTATGGGCATAAAAATCAGGTTTTCATGGCTATATCCTAATTCCCTGTTTTGCATAAACCGAAGTTGACCCGCCACCGCAAGGCTTCCTATAATTAGTCCTGCTGAGATCATAAATTGAAAAACAACCAGTATGGTTCTGAGCACGGTTCCCGATTTTCCATCCATGCCTCCCCCTTTGAGTATGCGAACCGGATTAAAGGATGACATATAAAAAGAGGGATATAATCCGGATAATAAACCAACCACTATACTAATACCTACGAAGTAAAGTATAAACAAAGGATTAAATAAGTTGACCAGTCCGAATCCCTTTCCGGCAATCTGGTTAAAGGAAGGCAGAAGAGCAATTATAATCAGAAATGCCAGGATCATTGCCACTATGGAAAGAATTACCGATTCTCCCAGGAACTGCCTGATGAGTAATCCTTTGTGAGCGCCGGTAACTTTCCTCATTCCCACTTCCCGGGCTCTTTTTGCAGACCGGGCAGTGGAAAGGTTCATATAATTTATGGCAGCAATTATTATAATAAAAATAGCTACAGATATTAAAATATATAAATATTTGTATTCACCGGTTGCCAGGTCCCATTGCAATTTTTTCGGGTGGTAATGCACTTTTGAAAGGGGAGTTGCCCGTAATTCAAAATTCCCGTCAATGGCATCCCCTACGGTTTTCATATACTTATCGTAAAATTCGGGAAATTTATCTATAACCGATTGTATTTCCGTATTCTCCTTCATTTTTACCAGGGTATAGAGCTGAATATTCCAGAAAGAACCGGCACTCCTGTCATTAAAGCGCTCACTGCCAATTTCATGTTCAATGGTTTTTGCCGAGAAGACCGCATTATACCTCATGTGGGTATTTGCCGGAAGATCACGGAAAACTGCCGTGATGGTCATTAACATTTTATCGTTTGTTTCCAGGGTCTCGCCCAGAACATCACTTCTGCCAAAATACCTTCGGGCCATAGATTCCGAGACGGCCATCGTGTAGGGTTCCAAAAGACATTTATCCGGATCACCATACAGGATATCATGGTTCAGAAACCGGAATAATGTGGTATCCACTATCATAATCGAATCTTCCTGGATTTTTTCTTCCCTGTGCTCAAAAATGATGGTTCCGGCGTTCAGGAACCGGCACATATCTTCAATTTCGGGATACTCATCACTTAAAGTTGGTCCCAGGGGAATCTGGGTAATAGCAAATTCATCCGGTTTCCCTTTAATATCAAAATAGGATTCAAGTCTGTAAATCCGATCATAATCATTAAAGTGTTTGTCATACGACAGTTCATCCTGTACATAGATGAGAATTAAAAAAGCGGATGCAAGACCTATTGCCAGGCCAAAAAGATTGATTAATGAATAAAATAAATCTCTTCTGAAGGCCCTGATCAGGGTCTTAAAATAATGTTGTATAAGGGACATTTTTCAGGTTTTTATACGGCTTTAAGAACGCTTTCAGTTACAATTTTTCCGTCAAAAAGGTTTAGGATACGGGATGCTTTCTCTGCATCATCGGTCGAGTGGGTAACCATAATAATGGTAGAGCCCGCCTTATTCAATTCACTCAATAAATTCATAACCTCATTTCCATTTTCAGAATCCAGATTTCCGGTAGGCTCGTCAGCCAGGATTAATTGAGGATTGCTCACAACTGCACGGGCAATAGCCACCCTTTGTTGCTGACCTCCGGACAGTTGTTGAG
>CBDUPM010000047.1:0-10676 GCA_965369105.1 uncultured Bacteroidales bacterium
GCCTTTTACATAGCAATTTTTTGAGCTATGCCAATTAAAGCCTTTGTTATTTTGTAGAAATACCCTTTTCATTTAAAACTTCAAGAATTAAACTATGATACTGACCCCGGATAACTTCTTTGGTATATTTGGTTGTTATTTCTTTTCTTATTTCGTCAGGGTCATACTTTTCATAACTAAGATAAATGGAATCCATTGCATTTACAAGCGAATCAACATTCTCGGTTTCAACCAGTATTCCGGTGTTTTCCTTTACAATATGGGAAGGGCCTCCGGAATGAGTAGATATTACCGGGCAACCGGTGGCCATTGCTTCAATCAGAACGACCCCAAATGCTTCAAACCGGCTGGGTAAAATAAATAAATTTGCCAGTTGCATTTCCCTGGCCACCTCTTCACGGGGAACATAACCATGCAGACTGATCTTTTCTGCAACATTAAATTTACGGGCAAGTTTCATAAGTTTTTTAAATTTACTTCCCCTTCCTCCTATCCTCAGGTAGAAATCACCATCATGCAATTTAATGAATTTTGAAAATGCTTCAATTAAAATATCAAATCCTTTTACATCCTCTAAAATACCAAAAGAAATTATGATGAATGGTTCCTTATCTCTTTTCTTTTCGGGTAAGTTAAAAAACTCTGTATCAATCAGGTTTGGAATAGTACTGATTTTATTTCGAATCCCCGGTGAGATACTGATCAATTGATTATCTATTGAGGGGCTTACGGTTACAATTCTGTCGGCTTGAACCAGGGTGCTTCTGATAAAGGGAAAATACCATTCCCTGATCATTTTCTGAGCCGCCTGAATATTCCGGGCAAACCGACTTCGGTGTTCCACCAGGATATAAGGAATCTCATATTCTTCTTTTATCCTTGCAGCAACATAACCTGCCCAGATGGAACTGTGTACGATAATAATATCAGGTTTCCCGTATTTTATTTCGTAGTGTTTATAGAGCTCCAAATACTTTTTCACCCATCCCCTGAGATTATGTTTTTCCATCTTGGGCCACTTAACAAAAGCTGAGCGAATCACTCTTAAGGGACCTTCAATATTCTCTTTTATCTTCCTTGCCTGGAGGATATGGTACAGGGAATTCCTGGTGATCCCCAATACCCGGTTCACCAGCACATCCACATGAAATTCACCATAATGCAGTGCCTCTGCGTGATCTTTAAAAAAACCTCCGCCATCGGGCAAATACCACGAGGGTAAGATTAATACTTTAATTTCTTCCTTCTTCAAAGGTTAAGTAATTTAATGTTCTTAAAAATTCAGAATCGGCAAGCATTTATTCACTTTTCGAGTTCATTAATTTCCGGTTAATTTGGTCGGCTTGCCCCGACAAATTCAGGTACCAATATAGACTATATGAAACCATAATAAAACTAATTCCGCTAAAAATCATCAGTACCAAATATATATCCTTTAGAATCACACCTATAGACAGGGCAGCTATTCTTAAAATAAATTTCAATATATCAATCCACATCGCTTTCTTTTGTCTTTTCAGCATATCAGGCAGGAATGATAAAGGAGCAGAAATAAAAACCACGAACAACCATGGCAGCAGTATTCTCATAAAAACACCTGCTTCATACCAGTTATTTTCAACACCAAAAACAAATGAAAAAATCCCCGGGCCCCAGATCGCCGCAATCACAAAAGGTAAAAAGGCAATTAAAAACAACATAAAGACAAATTTCCTGATTTGTTTGGATATTAATATCCCATTATTAAAGTTCCCGATAATTTTTTGGGAAAATACCTGGGTGAAGGATGAGCTAAGTAGATTCATCGGACGATGAACCATCATAAATCCTATGGAATAATACCCGGCTTGTTCATAGCTGAACCACAAACCCAGAACAAATACTGGAAGAGCGGATGAGAAATTATTAACCGCATAATGAAGCATATTATATCGTGGAAAGAGTTTATATTCACCCGCCAGGTGTTTTAAATCTTTAAATTTTACTTTCTTAAAACTCTCAAGACCATTTATGAAGGCCGTTTTGAAAAATACCAAAGCACCCAGGAACTGGCCTGATATTGCTCCCAGGATCAAGCCTCCTCCCCCGCTTATGGAATTACTGGTAGTCAGTTTAATGGCAGAATTTAATAAAGACTGACTCAGGTTAGCGGTAGCAATTGTCCGGTATTTTTTTCGCCGGTTCGACCAATAATTAAAGCTCTGGAATATTCCTACCAACAAAGTTGAGACGGGTATAAACCAAATCCACTTTTTAATATTCTCATTTCCTAACCAATTGGGAACCCTTTCATGAAAACACGCAATAAAAATGACTAAGGCAAGGCTGAAAACCAGGCTTAAAAATATACTCAGAACTGTCAGACCGGCAGCATGTTCTTCCTTTTTAGGAATCATAATTGCCAGTTCATATTTCCCCGTTGAAATGATTGCAGTAACGGATATGATACTCATATATAAAGCAAACAATCCGTGCTCTTCAGGAGTATATATCCTTGACAAAACAGGGTAAATGGCAAGTGCAATTGCCTGAGACAGACTGGCAGCTGAAACAAGAGTGAAGACATTTTTAAGAAATTCACTTGGTGTAAACCTGGATAAAAAGGATGTCATTGGAATTCTTTGCTTAAGGTCAAAGGAACAAAATGTTTAGTTTATTGCCAAAAGGAAAATGGATGTTGGGGATTGGGTGAAAGCCGGCATTTACCAACCAGCTTTTAGGCAATGGCACTGATTCTGTTATCCAGAGCTGTAAATTTGCGATTGATAGATCGTGTAAAGGGAATGAAGGATTGAAAGAGGTAAATATCCATTCCCGGGAAATTTTACAACTGCCATATTGTACCGCATTCCGATAAATCATACTTATACTATTTTCAGAAATCACTGAATCCCTTAAAAGCATCAGCATATTAGCAATTTAGCACCATCACAATCAATTATTCCGACTTTCTGTCATTTTTTATCACATGGCATGCGTTTTGACATGTTTTGCTTCAAAGAAATAAATTATATTTAAACCAAAATTTTATTAAAAATGATGATAAATAAATCAGCAAACCCGGCCCTTAATAAAAACACTTTCAGTCGGGCTTTTAGTTCTGAAAAAAGCGGAGTAATGACCATTCAGGGAACGGTCAATAAAGTTTTTCTAATGTTATTACTGGTTGTGGCAGCCGCTTCCTACACCTGGAAAATGATGGGTGCTGAAAACCAGGCATCCATGGTTATTTTTATGGCTGTCGGTGGAATTGGAGGATTTATAGTGGCTTTGATTACTGTGTTCCGAAAAAAATCTTCACCCGTAACTGCGCCTATTTATGCGGTATTGGAAGGATTGTTTTTAGGAGGAATTTCGGCCTATTTCAATGCCATGTATCCCGGAATTGTTATGAATGCAGTGTTGCTGACATTCGGAACTCTTTTTGCATTGCTTTTTGCTTATAAAAGTGGTTATATTAAAGTTACCCAGAATTTCAGGCTCGGGGTGGTAGCGGCCACCGGGGGAATTTTCTTTGCCTATATGATAAGTTTTATACTTAGTTTGTTTGGTATAAACCTGGGATTTATTCATGGAAACGGCCCGGTTGGAATAATTGTCAGCCTGGTAGTGGTGGTCGTAGCTGCTATGAACCTGGTATTGGATTTTGATTTTATTGAAAGCGGTGCAGAAGCCGGTGCTCCCAAATATATGGAATGGTACGGAGCATTTGGTTTGATGGTAACGTTAATATGGTTATATATAGAATTCTTAAGATTACTTGCAAAACTATCGAGCAGAAACTAAAAATGAAATAATGGAGAACCTGGAAAAGTATTTCAGTCAGTACAGGGAAAAGATTATTGGTGATAACATGGAATTTGATACTCCCTACGGGAGAAAAAAATTACAATATGCTGATTGGATAGCCAGTGGAAGACTTTATAAGGATATTGAACAAAAACTTACATTTGAATTTGGTCCATATGTAGCAAACACACATACAGAAACCAATACTACGGGTACTTTTATGACCAAGTCCTATCACCATGCTCATAAATTGATTAAAAAACATGTTAATGCAAGTAATACGGATGTAATCATTACTGCCGGGTTCGGAATGACGGCAGTAGTGAACAAACTTCAAAGAATCCTGAGTTTAAAAGGATGTGGAGGCCGGAACGATTGTGTGAAAAAAGAGAAAAGGCCGGTGGTTTTTGTGAGCCATATGGAACATCATTCCAATCACACCTCCTGGTTTGAAACTGTTGCCGAAGTGGTTATGCTCACTCCCGATAAAGATTTGCTTGTCGATCCGGAAGATCTGAGAAGAAAACTGGAGCTTTACAAGGACAGGGAATTTAAAATCGGATCTTTTACGGCCTGTTCAAACGTAACAGGTGTCAGAACCCCCTACCACACTCTTGCCAGGATCATGCATGAATACGGAGGGCTTTGCTTTATTGATTTCGCTGCCAGTGCTCCATATGAGAAAATCGATATGAATCCGGAAGACCCCATGGAGAAGCTGGATGCGATCTATTTTTCTCCACATAAATTCCTCGGAGGCCCCGGTAGCTCAGGAGTACTGATATTCGATTCAGCCATGTACAAAGCTGAAGTACCGGATAATCCCGGGGGAGGAACAGTGGACTGGACCAATGCCTGGGGCAAATACAAATATGTAGATGATATTGAAGCAAGAGAAGATGGAGGTACTCCCGGATTTCTCGAAGCCATCAGGGCTGCCCTGGCTATCGAACTCAAAGAAAAAATGGATCCTGATAAAATCATTGCACGGGAGGAAGAACTCCTAGAAATTGCATTTGCAGGACTGGATAGCATACCCGGAATAGAAATCCTGGCAAATAACGTTCGGAAAAGACTGGGCGTAATATCCTTTTACCATCAAAAAATTCATTTCAACCTTCTTGTTAAGCTGCTGAATGATAAATTTGGTATACAGGTCCGTGGGGGATGCGCCTGTGCTGGAACCTATGGTCATTTTCTTCTAGAGGTAAGTTATGAAACATCCCAGAAAATTACAGATAAAATAAATCATGGCGATTTATCAGAAAAACCCGGCTGGGTCAGGTGGTCACTTCATCCAACCATGACCGATGAAGAAGTTCATTTTTTTATAAGATCATTGAAAGAATTAGTGGAAAACTACCAGGAATGGCAAAAAGATTATGTCTATCAGCCGAAAAAAAACGAATTTATTCATAAATTACAAGAAAAAGAAGATCTGTATACCAAAACTGTTACTGAATGGTTCACTATCTGATATTCTGAAACCACTATGTATATTTTTGAAGTTAATAACCGCAGGCTTAATAAAGAGTTTTTTAACTTTCCCCGGCGACTTTATAAAAATGATCCCTTTTGGGTTTGCCCCCTGGACAGGGATATCCGTGCCCAGTTTAATCCCTCCAAAAACAAATTCTTTGAAGGAGGGGATGCAAAACGCTGGATTATTAAGGATGACAAAAATAAGACCATAGGAAGAATTGCAGCATTTTATAATCATGAAAAAGCCGCTGCAGAAAAAATCTTAACCGGCGGAATCGGGTTTTTCGAGTGCATTGATGATGTACAGGCGGCACATAAACTATTCGATGTGGCTTCTGACTGGTTGAAATCGAAAGGAATGAAGGCCATTGACGGACCCATTAATTTCGGGGAAAATGATACGAACTGGGGATTACTGGTTGAAGGATTTATGCACCAGGGAATCGGAATGCCCTATCACCTGCCTTATTATAAAAATCTCTTTGAATCATACGGATTCCAGGTTTTCTTTAAACAATTCAGTTACCACCTGGATCTGAAAGAAAAATTTCCCGAGCGTTTCTGGAAGATTGCAGAATGGGTAGGAAAAAAACCGGACTATAGCTTCAGACATTTTGAATGGGGGAAGGAAAAAAAGATTATTAAAGACACGGCTTACATATATAACCATACCTGGTCAGAAGTTAAGGAAGATTTCACTCCGATTAAGGAAGAAGTTCTGGAGTTATCCTTAAAGAAAGCGAAAGCCATAATAGATCCAGAGCTCATCTGGTTTGCTTACTACAAAGATGAACCGATCGCCTTTTTTATAATGTTTCCTGATGCGAACCAGATCCTGAAAAAATTTAATGGTAAAATGCATCTTTTTAATGGTTTAAGATTTCTTTATTTAAAAAGAAAAAAGAAAATAAACCGCATCAGGGCACAGGCTGCCGGGGTGTTGCCCCGTTTTCAAAATCTTGGAATCGAATCCGGTATATTCTGGCATATGAATGAAAAAATGAAGCACAAACCCTGGTACCGGGAACTGGAGCTTTCATGGGTTGGAGATTTCAATCCAAAAATGATTTCCCTTTATGAAGCAGTTGGAGGTAAACGGGTAAAAACCCATATTACCTATCGCTATATGTTGGATAAGTCAATAGCTTTTGAAAGGTTTATGCCTGAAAAAGTTGCGGAAGCAGAAAAGAAATCCCTTATTATATAATGGATATTTAAGCCTGAGATCATCTTTCTAACAAATTTAGGATCACATGGTTCCCGAAAAGCATATTCCATGAATAATTTAAGCAATAAATTTTGCTTTTCTCAGAAACTTATATAATTTTGCAGTCCGTTTTGTAAATAGAAGAAGAAACAGAGAAAAAATGAAAAAAGGAATTCATCCCGACAATTACAGACTGGTGGCTTTCAAAGATATGTCCAACGGTTTTACATTTGTGACCCGTTCAACTGCTCCGTCCAAAGAAAAAATAAAAATGGACGATGGTCAGGAATATCCATTGATTAAACTTGAGATTTCATCACAGTCTCATCCTTTCTATACAGGTAAGATGAAGCTTGTGGATACTGCCGGACGTGTAGACAAGTTTATGAACAGGTACAAAACTCATTATGACAAAAAGAAGAGCTAATCAGCTAGCTTAATAAAAAGTATATAAAAGTCCGCTTTACAATTCGTGAAGCGGATTTTTTTTATCTACTTTTGAAATAAAAACCAGAGATGAACATAATATTCTTTGACGATTCCAACCGTGACACCTTACTTCCCTTAACCTTTACCAGGCCTTCGGCAGAGCTCAGAATAGGCATCCTGACGATCCGGGAAAAATGGGAAAAACACTTAAAGGCAAGCAGCTCTTTTATTACAGAAGAATATTTATCTCAAAAATTTCCGTGTAAAACAGAAGATGAAAACCTTCTGATTCTGGGAGGTTTAATTCCTGATGCTGCATTAACCGAACAAATTAAAAATCTGGACAGGGGTAGCATACTGGAATATCAAGGGAGGTTTATTGCAGGAAGGTATACCGCAAGCCAGGTCATAGATTTTAAAGCCAATAAAAAAATAAGTGGCGCAAAAAATTCTGTAAACCATGAAGTTAATATCCTCGACTACCCATGGCAGATATTTAGCTGGAACGGACAGGAAATAATGAAAGATTTTGATTTTCTGACTAAGGGACGTAAATCCCAAAAACTTTCTGAAAGCAATAATTGTCTTGGAAATAACATTTTTATAGAAGAAGGAGCCCGTGCAGAATTTGCCACATTTAATACAGAATCCGGACCTGTCTATCTGGGCAGGGACTCTGAAGTTATGGAAGGAAGTATTATCAGGGGACCCTTTGCCCTTGGTGACCACTCCACTATAAAACTGGGTGCTAAAATATATGGACCTACCACCATCGGGCCCTATTCAAAAGCAGGGGGAGAAATAAACAACTCTGTCATCCAGGCTTATTCCAATAAAGGTCATGATGGCTTTTTAGGAAATTCCGTTATCGGGGAATGGTGTAATATCGGGGCCGACAGCAATAATTCAAATCTTAAGAATAATTATGCTGATGTCAAAATCTGGTCCTACCCGGAAGAAAAGTTTATTAATACAGGACTGCAATTCTGTGGCCTTATAATGGCCGATCACTCCAAATGCGGGATCAATACCATGTTTAACACCGGAACCGTAGTAGGAGTCAATGCAAATATTTATGGCGATGGTTTCCCCAGGAATTTTATTCCATCCTTTAGCTGGGGAGGTGCCGCCGGATTTACAACTTTCAATATTGAAAAAGCCTTTGAAGTGGCTGAAAAGGTAATGTCGCGGAGAAATGTTCCATTTGATCAAATAGAGAAAGATATTCTTACAGAAGTGTTCAAAATGACAGGAAAATTCAGAAAATAAAATCTTAACAACTTATTTTCATACTTTGGCACAGGGATTGACCTTTAAATAAATCAAATTAGAAAAATATATTTTTGACAGACTGGCAGACGAATTGTCAGTATAAGCAGATGGATTTATGAAGAAGAATTTAGATTTTGGAATAGGACTTTTTTCCCAGGATGATTTTAATGATGAAGCGGAATTTATCCCAATCCTTTCGGACGATGAGGCTGATGAGTTAATGAATTTAAGTGTCCCGGATGTTTTACCCATATTACCTTTAAAAAATACCGTACTTTTTCCCGGAGTTGTAATTCCTATTACCGTAGGAAGAGAAAAATCTCTAAAACTGATAAAAGAAGTATACTCTAAAAACAAAATTTTAGGAGCCCTGGCCCAAATGGATCCGGAAATTGAGGATCCGGCAACAAAAGATCTTTTTTCCATTGGAACCGTTGCGCAGATATTGAAAATTCTTGAAATGCCAGATGGTACAACATCGGTAATTATACAGGGGAAAAAAAGATTCAGTATCAAGGAAATCGTATCAGAATCACCCTATCACCTGGCAAATATTCAAACACTGGAAGAGGCAAAGGCAGGAAAAAGCGATGAATTGAATGCAATTGTGGGGTCCCTGAAGGATCTTTCTATGAAAATCATCAAACTTTCATCCAATATCCCACCGGAGGCAACTTTTGCAGTAAAAAATATTGAAAGCTCAGCTTTTCTGATCAATTTTCTTTCGTCTAATAACGACATGAATTTATCGGAAAAACAATCTTTACTGGAAATCAATGATCTGAAAAAGCGGGGTATTCGTTTACTGGAATACCTGTCAAAGGAAGTCCAGATGCTGGAATTAAAAAATGACATTCAATCCAAGGTGAAAACCGACCTCGACCAGCAGCAAAGAGAATATCTCCTGCATCAGCAAATGAAAACCATTCAGGATGAGCTGGGAGGAAGCCCCATTGACCAGGAAATTACAGAACTGAAAATAAAAGCAGAATCCAAGAAATGGAATGAGGATGTTAAAACCCATTTCATGAAAGAGGTGGATAAAATGGTTCGTTTAAATCCAGCTGCAGGTGAATACTCCGTACAGTTAAATTATGTTCAGACATTACTGGAACTGCCCTGGAATGAATTTACCAAAGACAGCTTCAATTTAAAAAAAGCAGCAAAGGTTCTCGAACGTGATCATTATGGTTTGGAGAAGGTAAAAGACAGAATTTTAGAGCATCTTGCCGTTTTGAAACTAAAAGGAGATATGAAATCTCCCATTATATGCCTGGTAGGTCCTCCCGGGGTTGGAAAAACATCTCTGGGTAAATCGGTGGCTTCCGCTTTGGGAAGAAAATATGTCCGGGTTTCGCTTGGAGGAATGCGCGATGAAGCTGAAATAAGGGGCCACAGAAAAACCTATATCGGTGCCATGCCGGGCAGAATTATACAAAACATTAAAAAAGTAAAAAGTTCGAATCCGGTATTTGTACTGGATGAAATTGATAAAGTAGGCAGGGATGCCCATGGAGACCCGGGGTCCGCACTATTGGAGGTACTTGATCCTGAACAAAATTCAACTTTCCACGATAATTTCCTGGAGCTCGACTACGATCTTTCAAAAATTATGTTTATTGCTACGGCCAATACCACCAGTACAATAAATCCGGCCCTGCTCGACAGGATGGAAATCATTGATGTATCGGGTTACCTGGTGGAAGAGAAAATTGAAATAGCAAAACGCCATCTTATTCCCAAGCAATCGGAAGCTCACGGATTAAAGAAAGGTGAAATGAAATTTACAGGGAAAGCCCTTGAAACTATTATCACGAATTATACCAGGGAATCAGGTGTGAGGCAAATGGATAAGCAGATTGCTAAAATCAGCAGGGCAATAGCCCGGAAAATTGCTTTTGAAGAAGACTATCCTAAACCCATAGGAATAACTGACCTGAAAGAGTTTCTGGGGTCTCCAAGGTTTATTAAAGACAGGTATGAAAATAATGAATATGCCGGGGTTGTGACCGGGCTTGCATGGACGGCAGTTGGAGGTGAGATATTGTTTGTTGAAACCAGTTTAAGTAAGGGAAAAGGTACCCTTACCTTAACCGGAAACCTGGGTGATGTTATGAAAGAATCGGCTGTAATCGCCCTGGAATATCTTAAATCTCATTCCGATATACTGAATATAAACCCTGAAATTTTTGAAAAATGGAATGTGCATGTTCATATTCCTGAAGGAGCTATTCCAAAGGACGGGCCATCAGCCGGGATTACCATGGCAACCTCAATTGCTTCTGCCTTAACCCAGAGAAAAGTAAGGAAAAACCTTGCCATGACAGGTGAAACCACTTTAAGAGGAAAAGTTTTGCCTGTAGGAGGAATTAAGGAAAAAATTCTGGCCGCCAAACGTGCGGGAATTACAGATATCCTTATTTCGGAAGAGAATCGAAAAGATGTGGAAGAAATCAAAGAAATTTATACCAAAGGCTTAAAGTTTCACTATATAAAT
>CBDUPM010000048.1:0-10656 GCA_965369105.1 uncultured Bacteroidales bacterium
AGTAACCTAGCCGACTTCAGGAGGACGAGCTCACGAGGGTATTCCCCGAGTAACCTAGCCGACTTCAGGAGGACGAGCTCACGAGGGTATTCCCCGAGTAACCGAGGGCGACGAAGGAGGACGAGCTCATGAATCCGAGGAACGAGGATGAATAATTGGCAGACGCGCTGGTCTCAAACACCTCCCGATAGCTATCAGGAGACAGCAATGTTGTGCCGGTTCGTTCCTCCCGATAGCGATCGGGACCGGGTACAAAATCAGAGTGAGAGTGCAGAGCCAACCTTTGCCAAGGCTTCGGTAGGCAGGCGAGAGCGATGAACGATCACTTTGTTTTTTCTTCACTCTCAATCTGACACTCACAAATACTTAATCATGTCCGAAAGTTGAAGAAAGTAATCATTAGACCAAATTTCAAGAGAATTTTCGTTTCTAATAAAGGGGGCAACATCCCTTTTGACCAAATCTATGTCAGTTGAAGAAATTCGGGTTTTTAACTTATTCATAAAATCACTCTTGCTCATTTCAAAACCATTTAACTCCCTGGTCCGCACCTGTAAGTGATGAAAGCCGAGAGGTATCTGGTTTCTTATATACCACTCGAAATCATACCAATCACGGCCTTTTACCCTTGTTTTCCAATTCCGGAATAATAATGCATGCATCTTTCCAGCAAACATATCGGGCAATACAAAACAGCGAGTCATGAATGAGAATGGTTGTAGCAAAAGTTTTTGCTCAGTAATGAATTCAAGAGGGGGATTTTTATCAACCTCAATCTTCACTTTAACTGTCCGTTCCGTTTGAAAAGCAAGGTTATAAATTTCAGTATCATCTTTTAAAAAAGCAGATTCAACATTACCAGAAAAACTCTTTTCTTTTTTATTAATTACCACCTCTCTTCCTAAAGCCCTGAATTCTGCTATTATTGCCGGGAAATATTCTTTAAGGTTAAATGAAATGTCCTTTGCCACAAGTGAGAAATCCAAATCTTCAGAGAATCTTGGCATAGAGTGAAATATTCGCAGACAAGTACCTCCGTAAAAAGCGGCTTTTTCAAAAAATCCATTGCGGTAAAGTCCTGCCAGAGTTATTTCCTGCATCACTTCGTGAATTGCATTTCGTCTGTCATTTTCAGTCCTTATCTCATACCGCGACATCATCTGTTCAAATACACTCATCGTTGCAGAATTTTTATAAGATTATTCAAATCATTTCTTTTTTTACCTACCTCAGCACATTTCCCAAATATCCTGGTATCCATCTTATAAAAAGCTTCCATATCGAGTCTGATATCCTTTTCAAGATATGATAACAGAGATTTGATAAATCTGGGCCTTACTTCAGGCGTATATGCAATAAGATCACACAGGGCCTTTTCTGGAGATGCAATCAGGAATGAATGATCATTACCGATTTTCTGATTTATTCCAATTGGATAATAATCTTCTTTGCAATTAATGTATTCAAACCTTGAAATGGAATTTTCAAAAACTCTGGACCTTTTTAATGCCATTGATCTTACCAGGTGAATGCTTTCAGGTATCAATCCGTAATATCTCAAGGCACTTTCCATCGAAACATAAGAAGGCCCATATAGGTGATTAGCAATTAGTTCTGTTGATAATAATTTACCTGACACATTTGGCGATACTACATATAAACCTCTTTTTAATCGAATAAGTTTTCCTTCAGTTTCAAGATTGGCAATCTTATTTCTGGGAGACCGATACCCACTGAAAGCGAACCCAGTAGTGCATAATCAATAGGAATAATTCCAAGTTCTTTTAGGTTTTCCATTATAGATATTCATCAAATGAATTACAAATATAGTGAATAATTGCACACTTATTCTTATAATATTCAACTATCTGTGCATTATTTAACTAATTCTATATGTTAAATACCCGTTCCAGATCCCTCAGATAAGGTTTGGGAACTCAGCTTGCCTGAAGGTGCAAAGATTTGAATTGTTTCTCTAACCCAAAAAAAAATGTTACCACCCCTAAAACATACATCTGCAATAATTGGGTTTCGCAGTCATCATGATTGAGATTATTCATCGCTTTCACTCTTCACTCTCACTCTGATTTTCACCTCGGGTGCCGAGCCGGCTTCAGGAGGCGGGTTCATGAATCCGACAGAAAGAAGGATGAATTTTTTGTTGGAACTATATTACCCGAATAATATAGTTTTGTAACTTAACCTCCTTTAAATATTTTGATATTTAATCCCGGGAAGGCTATGTCGAATCTGATAAATCTTAATATAATGAATATGAACTTCATGAAATTCTTGTTGTTTCTTTTCGTTTTTTTCTCCCAGTCAATACTCGCTCAACCTGGAGAAAAGAATGATTCCGATAAAGATCTAAAACCGCGTATCATAGTCCTTACGGACGTATCGACCTGGGAAACCGACGATAGCGAGTCCCTGGTAAGGCTTCTTGTTCATGCTGACTTATTTGAAATCGAGGGTTTGATCTTTACAACCGGCTGGAGCTGGGATGAGATCAATGTAGATGCTATTCATCTGATACACGATGCCATTGATGCTTATGAAAAGGATCTCCCAAATCTGATGAAACGATCCGGGCAGAAAGAGTTTTCGGCCGACGAGTCCAAACAGAATATCGGGTATTGGCCAGGCCCGGATTATCTTCGGGAACGCACCATGCCCGGCAGCAAAAAGAGAGGCATGGAATTCATAGGCGAGGACAATGACTCTCCCGGAAGTAAGCTGATCATTGAGCAGGCAAATGAAGATGATGATCGTCCGCTCTGGATCACCGTCTGGGGTGGAGGAAATACTGTAGCACAGTCTGTGTGGCGTGTTCAACAGCAAGGTAGTGAAGATGAGTTGAAAGCATTTCTGCAAAAAATACCCCTTTATGCCATCACTGACCAGGATCGGGCCTATGATGGTTCTGAAGGATTTGAGATAAGCGCCCACCAGTGGTTGCGCAGGGAGTTTGCAGAAGACCTGATGTTCCTTTGGGACGAATGTGCATGGAAGTACCAGAACGGAACAGGGAAAAAAAACTGGGAGGAATATGCTACCCACATTCAAAATCACGGTAATCTGGGAAAAATGTATCCGAAATACAAATACGGAGTAGAAGGCGATACACCTGCGTTTCTGCACATCCTGCCAAATGGTCTTAATGATCCCATAGAACCCGGACAGGCAGGCTGGGGCGGTTTTTTTGAATGGGGAAAAGGACCCGATGATGAAACATTTTGTTATACCAATTATCAAGGTTCGACCTACGACATCTCATATAAATATGAAGAATATTTCTACCAGGCTACATTTAACAATTTTGCTGCCCGGATGGACTGGGCAAACGAAGGAAAAGGTAACCGGAATCCGGTGGTGGTTGTCAATGGTCAACAGGGCATTGATTTACTGAAGATGAAAAAAAAAGAGGGCAGGTCAGTTAAGCTGGATGCCTCAAAATCATTTGATCCTGATGGCGATGAGTTTAGTTTTAAATGGTGGGTGCTGGCTGAAGCCGGCACTTATAATGGGGAGGTTAACATTACTGATGATAAGACGAGTAAAGCAACTTTAGTCATTCCGGAAAATTCTGCTGGTAAGACCATTCACGTGATCTGTGAAGTAGCAGACAATGGTATACCCGGGCTCACAAGTTACCGGAGAATCATTATTCAGGGAGAAAAATAAAATTATGAAGTCAGTTTTTACTGAATTGATTTGAATATTCCGCTTTTCCAAGCCAGAAGAAATACTACTTTAATTTCACCGGAAAAGAACCGTGACGAAATCAGGGGATCGTAATCACGACCTACACATCGCCGGATTTTTCGATTATGGAAACGGAGCTTTGAAATTATTAAGAAGATCATACAATATATCCTTTACAAAACAATAAATACTATCTTTGTTTGTTCTAAATCAGATCAGGGTGGGAAACAAGCAAAAATCATTCGATAAACGTTACCTCCAGATGGCAAAAATCTGGTCCAAAAACTCCTATTGCAAAAGACGGCAGGTAGGGGCTTTGCTGGTGCAGGGGAGAATGATCATTTCTGATGGTTATAACGGAACACCAGCAGGATTTGAGAATGATTGTGAAGATGAGGATTATTTGACCAAGAATTATGTTCTGCATGCAGAAGCTAATGCCATTACCAAGGTAGCAAAATCCAATAATTCAAGCGAAGGAAGTACTCTTTATGTCACTACCTCACCTTGTATAGAATGTTCTAAATTAATTATTCAATCAGGAATCCAAAGAGTAGTTTTTTCTGAATTATACTCTAAACAGGAGGGTTTACGTTTACTGGAAAGAGCAGGGGTAAAATTGATCCATATTCCGGATCCGGAATTGGAGGAATGAAAAAAGTAAAACAACAATGAAAGAAAGAAAATTTTTATTACCGGTAATATTCTCAGCCATTATGATTGCTGGTATCCTTATCGGTAACTGGTATGGAGTCAGGAGTAACGGTAGGTCAGGAATGTCTGGTGTATTTAAAAGTGGAGGTCAAAGCTCCGACGGAAGTCTAAATTTTTCCCTGAAACCCCGAACCAGTAAGCTTACCCATGTGGTGAATTATATTGAAAGCAGATATGTGGATTCCGTCGATTCCAAAGCACTCAATGAAGCGGCTATCCCCGCCATAATTGAAAAACTGGACCCACATTCCTTGTATATTCCTGCAAGGGATCTGCAGAGGTATACCGAACCCCTTGCCGGAAATTTTAGTGGAATAGGAATTCAGTTTAATATGACAGAAGATACCATTGCGGTTGTCAGCACCATTCCAAACGGGCCTTCTGAGATTGTTGGGATTATTGCCGGGGACCGGATCATTTATGTAGATGATTCCCTGGTTGCCGGGCAAAATATCCCGAGTAATGACATCGTAAAAATGCTGAAAGGACCTAAAGGAACCACGGTAAGAGTTTCCATTCTCCGAAAAGGAGAAGCAGAATTACTGCCTTTTGAAATTACTAGAGATGATATTCCCCTTTATTCAGTAGATGTGGCTTATATGTTGAATGATAGCACTGGCTATATGAAAATCAGCACTTTTGCGATGACCACCTTTAAAGAATTTGTGGAAGGAATCGATAAACTTCACCGTCTGGGAATGAAAAAACTGGTGCTGGATCTAAGAGGGAACGGAGGTGGACTGATGGAACCGGCCATCAATATGGCTGACCAGTTCCTGGAGGAGAATAAAATGATCGTATATACCCAGGGAAGGACCAGTCCCAAAAGAGAATACTATTCGACCTCCAGGGGAATATGCCTGAATGATGAAGTGGTTATTTTACTGGATGAATTTTCAGCTTCTGCCAGTGAAATTCTGGCCGGAGCGATCCAGGATAATGACAGGGGCCTGATCGTTGGGAGAAGATCTTTCGGAAAGGGATTGGTTCAGGATCAGGTGGAATTTAACGACGGATCAGCCATGCGACTGACCATCGCACGCTATTATACTCCAACCGGAAGAAATATACAAAGGCCTTATTCTGACAATATTGAAGATTATTATAATGATTTTCATGAACGCTTTTTAAACCGGGAACTGGAAACTTCCGATAGTATAAAATTTGCCGATTCATTGAAATTCGTTACCCCGGCAGGTAGGATTGTATACGGAGGAGGGGGTATTATGCCTGATATTTTTATTCCCATCGACACCTCAGGAATCAGTCCTTATTTTAACCGGGTCAGGAACTTAGGCCTTATTTACCGTTTTGCATTCGATTATACTGACAGCCACAGGGATCAGCTGGAAAAACTGAAAACTGCCTGGGAAATTGAAGCCTATCTGGATAAGACCAGTTATTTTAACGATTTTTTGAAATATGCAGAGAAGAAAGGGGTGAAAAAAGATCCGGCAAGTATTAAAATATCCAGGGAACTTATATCAACACAATTAAAGGCTTATATTGCAAGAAATGTAATTGATAATGACGGTTTCTATCCCATTATTAAGAAGATAGATAAAACCCTTCTGGAAGCTGAAAGTATTATAGCCAGGAAATCGTCTTAAGATTTTTTTGTTTTTACTTCTTTAAAATTAAACCATTTTGAATTCCGTCAGTCATACGGATGAAACAATTCAAAATTAATCATCATGAAGAAATTAGTAATAATTACAACAGCTTTATTCCTGAGCTTTTCAATCCTTTCTGCACAGCAGGGCAAAGTTGAAAGAAGAGGACAAAATAATGGTAAACACCACAAAGCACATATGCATGCTTTGAATCTAAGCGATGAGCAAAAGGAAAATATACGGGAACTCAGATTGGAATTTTCAAAGAACACATTGGATCAAAGGAATGAGATTCGCGAATTAAATGCGAAATATAAAACCCTGATAAGCGGAGAGAATCAAAATTTGGGGGAAATAGATCAAAACATAGAAAAAAGGCAGGCACTCAAAACAAGCCTAATGAAAGAGAAAGTCCGGTTAAATATGGATATAAGAAAGATTCTTTCCGAGGAGCAGAAAATAATTCTGGATACCCGGCCAGGTAAAGCTCATGAGCCCAAAAAGATGCATCCTGAAAACAGGCGGATTTAAAATATAATTTTAACAGAGATCAAAACAGTTAGAAAATCCCTTTTTTACCAAAAAAAGGGATTTTTTAATTTTTTACTTTTGCAGTTTTATTTGAAAAATCACTCTTTATAAAACCTTCAATCAGGTGTTTTTTTCCCTGTGTTTTCCAGCCAGCCCTTGATTCATATTCCACATAATAAATCTTTAAGTCTGCCCGGCTTTCATAATCTACAAAAAAGATTTTTTTATCTGCCCTGCTCTCATAATCCACCCAGAACCAAAGTCCGGGTTCATTGGCTCTCGATTCATAGTCCACAACAAATACGCAAAGATCAGCACGGCTTTCGTAATCCACCACAAATACTTTTAAATCAGCACGGCTTTCGTATTTTACTTCAAAAACTTTTTGGGCATGTAAAGTTGCATATGAAAAAATCAGGATGCTTATTAAAGCGGTAATTTTCATTTGACATGTTGTTTGGTGGCAGGGATTAAGCGGTAAGCATTTTTAAACAACCGATTTCAAAAATTCTCTCAGAATGTCAGCCGAAACCTCCGGCTCCTCTAGAAATCCCATATGACCACTGTTATCAAGTGATTTAAGTTCAATATTTGTGCCAATTTTCTGCATTTTTTTCATGACTTCAAAAGGGATATAATTATCTTTCTTTCCGGCAATCAACAGGTATGGAACAGATGTTTCCTTTAAAAGATTCGTATGATCAGCCCGGTTTTTCATTGCATTTAAAAGACTGATGATCCCTTCCTCATTATTTGACCTTCCGATTTCCTTAGCCATTTCCACCTGGTCCGACATGGATTCCAGGTTGTCATCAGCAAAGGCTTTTGGAATGTTGGTATTGAAAATCAGTTCCTTTTTTCCTTTCCTGATGAAATCAATTTCCCGGTTGCGGTTTTTCTTTTTCTCCTCTGTATCAGGGAAACAGGTTGAGTGAAAAAGGGTGCAGGAAAACAATTTTTCAGGAAATAATTTTCTGTAGGCCAGGGCCAGGTAACCACCCATGGAATGTCCGACCACATGAAGTTTATTAATTTCTTCTTCCAGAACTATTTCATCAATAGCTAATGCGAGTTTATCCATCCCGGGAACCTCAGCCAATATAGCAGAGGTTCCATGTCCGGGTATATCAGGACAAATAATAAAAAAATCATTTGAAAGTAAGGAGACAAAATCTTTCCAGATCAGCCCGGTTTCCAGGTAACCGTGTAAAAAAAGAACACAAGGATTGCTTTCTTTGCCCACGGTAAAATAAGACAATGGGTTGGAATTACAGCTTAGGGTTTTATTCATTTCTATCAGACATTAATTTTTCAATTTCCTTTCTTTCAGAGGGTATATCAGCCATCAGATCAATATTGCCTTCTTTTGTGATCAGGATATCATTTTCAATTCTGATTCCCAGGTTTTCTTCAGGAATATATATTCCTGGTTCACAGGTAAAAATCATACCGGGAGCAAGTTTGGACTCCTTATCGTAAACATCATGAACATCTAAACCCAGGGAGTGCCCCGATCCATGCATATAATATTTAAACCATAGAGGAGAATCCTGCTTTGCTTCATCAAGTTGCTTTTTAGTATACAATCCTATGTCAATGTGAAATTGTTTCATCCATTCACAAATGGAGGTATGCACTTCTTCCATTTTCCTGCCGGGTTCCATCAGTGCGATTGCATCTCTGAATATCTTATGGAGGTGATCATAAATTTCGGCTTGCCGGGGAGTATATTTCCCACTTACCGGGATGGTCCGGGAACAATCTGCTGCATAATTGTTGTATTCTGCACCAAAGTCCATTAACAATAAATCCCCCTCCTTACACATTTGATCATTTACAGTATAATGCAGTATACATGCATTTTTTCCACTACCCACAATGGGAGGATAGGCATGTCCGCAATTGTTCCGGATAAACTCGAAGCTTATTTCTGCTTCAATCTCTTTTTCATTTATACCCGGCTTCAGACTTTTTAAGACCCGGGAGAATGCCATTCGGGTAATATTACAGGCTCTTTTTATGGATTCAATTTCTTCCTCTTCCTTGATTACCCGCAAATCCCTTAAAACAGGAAAAAGCCTTTCATAGCGGTGAAGTGGATAGTTTGATTTAAGTTCTTCAGCAAGCCTGCGCTCACGGCTAATATTTTCCGGATTGAACTTGGGAAGCTCCGGGATATTCAGGAAGAATGATCCTGAAACCCTTGCAATTGCACTTAAAATATCTTTATATGAGTCAGGGTATTCAATTCTTTCAATACCGGAAATTTCTTCCGCTTCCTTTTTTGTAAGTTTATGACCAATCCAGGTTTCCATGAGGGGATTGGATTCCAGGATCAGTAAAATTTCTCTCATTTTTTTATCGGGATGACCGGGAGCAAGAATAAGGATGGATTTTTCCTGTTCAATTCCGGTCAGATAAAAAAAATCAGAACTTTGCCGGAATGGAAAATACTGATCGCCGTTTCTGGGCATTTCATCATTGGAAAAAACCACGCAACAAGACTTCTCAGGAAGGAGATTTTTTAATTTAGAACGGTTCTTGACAAATAATTCAGGTTTTATTTTATTTCTGTTCATGATAAAGAATTTATTCTGTATTTATTGTGATATCAGCGATATAGAGATTTTGTATTTTAAGTTTTAAAAGAAAAATCCTGGTTAGGAGACTCCCTGTTCTCCTATTTTTTGTGCTAAAATTGTAAAACACAAAATCAATGTATTTACATATTTACAGAATTGTTAATTTTGGACAAAAGTTAATATTACAAAGAAATAATCTTGTTTAAAAATATATCTTATGGGAAACCTTTTTACTTCCTCTGTTGGAAAAAAGTTGATGATGGCTCTGGCAGGCCTTTTCCTGATAACATTTCTTTTAGTTCACCTGGGTATAAATCTTTTACTCATCCTATTTGAGGATAGCGATGCCTTCAATGTTGCCGCTCATTTCATGGGAACAAATGTTGTGATAAAGGTGTTTGAAATTGTCCTTTTTGGCGGATTTCTGCTTCACATCATTTATGGAATAGTTGTACAGGTGATGAACTGGATATCCAGGCCGGTTGCTTATAAAGTTACCAATTATGCCCAGACCTCATTCTTTTCAAAGTTTATGATTCATACGGCTGTTATCATTACAGTCTTCCTGGTCATTCACCTGTCCGACTTTTATTTTAAAGCCAAATTCTTTGGAGAAGTTCAGGATGTTATGATTAACGGGAAGGAATATCATGATCTGGGAGCCTTGGTACTGGCGAAATTTAAAATGACTGGTTTTGTAATATTTTATGTAGCCAGTTTCCTTTTTCTGGGGTTTCATCTGGTACATGGATTTCAATCTGCATTTCAAACATTGGGTATAAATCATAAAACCTATACGCCGATCATTAAAACTGCGGGTGTTATTTACACTTTTATTGTTTGTGGTGGATTTATTGCCATCCCGCTTGTAATTTATTTTTTCAGATAACAGAAAATATTCTATAATATGGTTAAGCTTAATTCAAATGTTCCCGAAGGCCCCCTGGCTGAAAAATGGACTAATTATAAGGCAGAACAAAAACTGGTAAATCCCAAAAACAAAACCAGGCTGGATGTAATAGTGGTTGGTACCGGACTTGCTGGTGCATCTGCAGCAGCATCTCTTGCAGAAATGGGATTTAATGTAAAAAGTTTTTGTTACCAGGATAGCCCGAGAAGAGCTCACAGCATTGCCGCTCAGGGAGGAATAAATGCTGCCAAGAACTACCAGAATGACGGAGACAGTATTTATCGACTGTTTTTTGATACCATTAAGGGGGGAGATTATCGTTCGCGGGAAGGGAATGTTTATCGGCTGGCCGAAGTAAGTAATAATATCATTGATCAATGTGTGGCACAGGGTGTTCCGTTTGCAAGGGATTACGGGGGATATCTGGATAACCGGTCCTTTGGAGGAGCACAGGTTTCAAGAACTTTTTATGCAAAAGGTCAGACAGGCCAGCAATTATTGCTGGGAGCATTTGGAGCCCTGATGCGCCAGGTAAAAAAAGGGAAGGTTGAAATATTTGCGAGAACAGAAATGCATGATCTCGTCATCATTGACGGAAAGG
>CBDUPM010000049.1:0-10588 GCA_965369105.1 uncultured Bacteroidales bacterium
ATCCTGCCGGATAGTACCCACCCGCAAACGGATTATGAAGTGAAGTCTGGTCGGAGCCTAAATCAATATAAATATTTCTCTCTGAAAGTCTTTCCCATAAATCCACCACATTCCCCTGGTAAACAAGACTAACAGCTTCTTTTGAGTTCCGTGCCGATTCCATCCTGTCAATTATCTGGTCCAGATCGGTATAAACTTCATCCACCCATCCCTGTTCATGCCTGATTTTAACCGCCATGGGGTTAATTTCTGCGATCACACATACTCCTTTTGCGATAACTGTTGCCTTGGGTTGGGCACCAGACATTCCTCCCAGACCAGAAGTAACATAAACTTTCCCTTTTAAATCCCCGTGAAGGTTACCCGTTTGTTTCCTACCCGCATTTAATACCGTTATGGTAGTACCGTGGACAATTCCCTGGGGACCAATATACATGAAAGAACCGGCTGTCATTTGCCCATATTGAGAAACACCCAGGGCATTCATCTTTTCATAATCATCCTGACCCGAATAATTTGGAATTACCATACCATTGGTTACCACCACTCTGGGTGCATTCTGACCCGAAGGGAATAATCCCATCGGATGGCCTGAATATAAAACAAGTGTCTGTTGATCAGTCATCTCCGACAAATACTTCATAGTCAGCAGGTATTGAGCCCAATTCTGAAAAACAGCCCCATTTCCACCATAGGTAATCAGCTCATCAGGATGTTGAGCCACTGCCTTGTCCAGGTTATTACTCAGCATATGCATGATTGCTGCAGCCTGGACAGATTTATGAGGATACTCCTGTATGGGCCGGGCAAAAATTTCATAATCCGGTTTATAGGAATACATATAAATACGTCCATAATTCATTAATTCTTTCAGAAATTCCTTAGCCAGTATTTCATGTTGTTCCTCAGGGAAATACCTCAGTGCATTCTTTAAAGCAAGCTTTTTTTCTTCCCTTGAAAGAATATCCTTTCTTACCGGAGCATGATTGACATTCGGATTATATTTTTTCCTGTTTGGAACTTTTTTTGGAATTCCCTCCCGGATGCTTTCCTGAAACTTTATTAAATCCATTCTAATTTCTTTTGAGCAAAGATAAAATATTAAGAAATGGGATTATATTTTCTAAAACATTCCAATAAAAACCATTAACCGGGTATCCGGCGGGCTAATTAAATTTTTAAGTTCCATTCATGAAGGAAAATATTAGCCGGGAAAATGAATTTTTTTCCTGAGAATAACGGAATGAGAAAAACGAAACACTTATCCTGAATAAGAACCAGGGTTCATTAAAACAAATTAAACTTCGCTAAAAATCTGATTCAATAAAGGATCCCAGTTTTTTATATTTTTGGTAGAGTTTGTTATATATTTCTGCCCGGACCGGATCGGGCTTATATTCTTTTTCAAAACCGCCTCCCATTGCTTCCTGGGCTGCTGGAATATCTTTGTGAATCCCGGCAACTACAGAGGCTGCCATAGCTGAACCCAGGGCACATGCCTGCTCTGACCGGGCAACTTTTATAGGCATATTCAGTACATCACAAACAATTTGCATTACAAAATCTGATTTCTTTGCAACCCCGCCAAGAGCAATTATTCCATCAATTCTTACCCCTTCAGAGATAAACCGGTCATTAATCATTCTGGATCCAAAGGCAGTTGCTTCCACCAATGCCCTGAAAATCCGGGGGGCATCACTTCCCAGACTTAATCCGGCAATAAGCCCTTTCAATTCCTGGTTTGCATCAGGCGTTCTTCTGCCATTCATCCAGTCCAGCGCCACTAAAGAGGATTCTTCGGGTTCGATTTTTTCAGCAGCTTTACTGAGTTCCCGGATCATTTCCTTCGAAGTTTCCATTTGTATTTTTTCCCTTGTTTCTGCATCCAACCATTCAAATCCAGCGACAATCTCATCCACAGGCCACATTAAAACATTTGCAAACCAGGCATAAATATCGCCAAAGGCAGACTGTCCGGCTTCCAGACCCAGCATTCCAGGGACTATGGAACCGTCAACCTGGCCACAAATCCCCTTAACTAATTTATCCCCCACTTCTTCCAATGGAGCAATCAGCATATCACAGGTGGATGTTCCCATTACCTTGCTAATATAATAGGGTTCAATTTGTCCACCTACTGCACCCAGGTGAGCATCAAAAGCCCCGGCACCTACCACTACATCTGTGGTTAATCCCAGTTTATCAGCCCATTCGGGAGAAAGATTTCCAACTCTTTCTTCGCAGGTGTAGGTTTCCTTAAAAAGTTTTTCTTTCAGACCTGACAACACCGGATCCAGTTTTACGAGAAAATCCTCCTCGGGCAATCCATTAAAATTTTCATGCCACATAGCTTTATGGCCTGCGGCGCAGCGACTTCTTTTTAATTCCTTAGGATTTGTATTTCCTGTAAGTAATGCAGGTAACCAGTCACAATGTTCCACCCATGAGAATGCTGCTTTTCTGACTGTTTCATCCACTCTTAAAATATGCAGGACTTTAGCCCAAAACCACTCAGAAGAATAAATACCACCTTCATATTTTGTGAAATCCTCTCCACCCCACGACCTGGCTAAGGTATTTATCTCCTCAGCTTCTGCAATGGCAGTATGGTCTTTCCAGAGTACAAACATTGCATTTGGATTTTCTGAAAATTCAGGCATCAAAGATAAGGGGGTACCTGCCTCGTTAACAGCCACGGGCGTAGAGCCTGTAGTGTCAATGGAAATTCCGACGATATTTTTTCTTACTTCATCATTAACATTTTTCAATGCTTCCTTTATGGTATATTCCAGGCCTTCCAGGTAATCCAATGGGTGCTGTCGGAACTGATTCTTTAAAGGCTCACAATATTTCCCTTCCTTCCACCTGGGATAATTGAAAACTGCGGTTGCCACTTCTTCCCCGGTTAGAGTATTTACTATTAAGGATCTGACAGAATCGGATCCATAGTCCAGACCGATGGTATACTTGATTTTTGACATTTTAATATGTATAACAGTAATTCATTTAAATACGAACTATTTTTTTAATCCATGAGACAAATGATAATACAGGTCATTCCAGCGAATTTCTTTCTTAAAATCCCTTATTTTGGTGTCCTTATCAATAATCAGGAGTTCAATATCAGCCATTTCGGCAAAGTCTTCCAACATTTCGGAGGTAACGGCCATACTAAATCCTGTGTGATGAGCTCCCCCGGCATGAATCCATGCCGATGCGGCGGTTGGTAAATCCGGTTCGGGTTTCCAAACAACTCTTGCCACTGGTAAATTAGGCAAAGGTTTATCCGGTGCTACTACTTCACAAGGATTTACAAGCATACGAAACCGGTCTCCCATATCCATAATGGAAGCATTTACAGCCTTTCCTTCAGAAACGTTAAAAACCAGCCTTATAGGATCGTCTTTCCCTCCTATTCCAAGAGGATGCACTTCCAAAGAAGATTTACCCTTTCCAATAGATGGACAAACTTCCAGCATATGTGCACCCAGAACTTTCATTCCTGCAGGATCCAAATGATAGGTATAATCCTCCATAAAAGAAGTGCCTCCGGCCATACCTGAAGCCATAACTTTCATCGCCCTTACAAGGGCTGCAGTTTTCCAGTCACCTTCTGCTCCAAAACCATATCCTTGCTGCATGAGTCTCTGAACGGCCATCCCGGGTAGTTGTTGTAAGCCATGCAAATCCTCGAAAGTGGTTGTAAAAGCTTTAAAACCACCATTCTCAAGAAAATCTTTCATCCCCAGTTCAATCCTGGCCGATTCAAACAGATTGTTTCTGAACTTTCCCTCCTTCTTCAGATCGGGCATTAACTGATAGTCCTGTTCATATTCCTGCAGCAATTCATTAATTCGTTTGGTATCCACTGATTTAATTACTTCAACCAGGTCGCCTACACCGTAACCTGAAACGGAATAACCAAATTTTAATTCCGCCTCGACTTTGTCACCCTCAGTTACTGCTACTTCTCTCATATTATCACCGAAACGGGCCACTTTCATCCCCTGCCAGTCGTTCCAGGCAAGAGCTGCTCTTGTCCATGTAGCGATTTTTTGTTGTACAGCCTCATCTTTCCAATGACCCACCACCACTTTCCGGTTTTTTCTCATCCGGGATAAAATAAACCCATATTCACGGCCTCCATGGGCTGACTGGTTCAGGTTCATGAAATCCATATCGATGGATTCCCAGGGAATATCCCGGTTGAATTGGGTATGCAAATGAAGAAGAGGTTTTTGCAAAGATTTTAATCCGTTTATCCACATTTTCGCAGGAGAAAAAGTATGCATCCAGGTAATTAATCCAACGCAATTATTGTCGCTGTTGGCTTTTATCATGACATCCAGCACCTCAGATGGACTTTTCAATATCGAAATGTACTTTATTTTTACTGGGATGATTTTACTTTCATTCAATCCCTGAACAAGCGCCTGTGAATTTTCTGCAACCTGATTCAAGGTTTTGGGTCCATATAAGTGCTGACTCCCTGTCAAAAACCAAACTTCCTGTTTAATCATTTCCTGCATAATTTTTATATCTATGATTTTAAGTGTAAAATTAACGTTTATTGTTTATCAAACAAAATTTGACCGCTTTTTTTAGAAAAAACTGTCAGGAAGTAAAAAAGGAACGGAATTTGATCATTTTAATCATTCAACCTAATGAACTAATTTAATTATCTTAATATCAATTATTTAACAAAACAATGAAAAGATCAAATTTTATAAAATTGGCCATTCTGACACTTAGCCTGCCATTCTTGTCAGGTTGTGGATATAACCGTTTGGTAGAACAAGACGAAAGCATTGCCCAGCAATGGGCACAGGTAGAAAACGCATATCAAAGGCGGGCTGACCTTATTCCAAACCTGGTTAATACGGTAAAGGGAGCTGCAGATTTTGAAAAAGAAACCCTGACAGGTGTTATAGAAGCAAGATCAAAGGCTACCAGTGTAAATGTGGATCCTTCAAATTTAACACCTGAAGCTATCCAGAACTTCCAGGCAGTACAGGATGGTCTGAGTTCCGCATTATCACGCCTGATGGTTGTGGTAGAAAGATATCCTGAGCTTAAGGCAAATCAGAACTTCCTCGAGTTACAGGCGCAGCTGGAAGGAACCGAAAACAGGATTGCTGTTGAAAGAAGAAAATTTAATGAAGCAGTGGGTACCTACAATACCTCTGTCAGACGTTTTCCACGCAACCTGATTGCTAAAATTTTTGGTTTTGATAAAAAGGGGTATTTTGAAGCCGAATCCGGGGCAGAGACAGCACCCGAAGTTCAGTTTTAATAATTAAAAGATTATAGATTAATGAATTCAGAAAATATTTTTGATAAAACACAAAAGGTCGATATTCAAACGGCTATAAAAGAAGCTGAGCTTAATACATCGGGTGAGATCAGGGTTCACATTGAATCTAATTTAAAAGGCGATGTGCTGGACAGGGCTGCCTATATTTTTAAGAAACTGGAAATGCATAAAACTGCCCAAAGAAATGGGGTTCTTTTTTATCTAGCTATTGAATCGAAGAAATTTGCTGTTCTGGGTGATGCCGGTATTAATTCAAAAGTCCCGGAACATTTCTGGGATGACATCAAGGAAGAAATGGCAGGAAACTTTAAAAACGGATATTTTACTGAAGGATTGATAGCTGGGATTCTACTGACAGGGGAGCAACTCAAAAAACATTTCCCCTATCAAAAAGATGATGTGAATGAATTAAGTGATGACATTTCATTTGGAAGTAAAGAATTATGAAAAAGATTACAAGCTTTATATTTTTAATGGTCTCTGCGATGGTTTTTGCTGTGGATAATCCATATATCCCGGAAAAACCTGAGTCATGGCTTAATGATTATGCCGGGGTTTTTAGTGAAACTGAAGCCTATCAACTCAATAAGAAATTTGCCCTTTATGAAGATTCGACCTCTACTCAGATTTTCATGGTTACCATGAATGATCATGGTGATTATCCTATTAATATGATGGCTGCAGAAATCGGAGAAATATGGGAAGTCGGACAAAAGGGTGAAGATAACGGGATCATAATCCTGATGTACTACCAGGACAGGGAAGTATCTATCCAGGTAGGTTATGGACTGGAGGAATTTATTCCGGATGCCATAGCCAAAAGGATCATTGAAAAAGAAATGAAACCTCATTTTCGCAATAATGATTATCTTGCAGGGATAGATGCAGGTACTGATGTAATTTTTGGTCTTCTCTCCGGTAAATTTGACGGAGAAGAGTACATGAAACAAACCGGAAATTCAGGGGAAGCTCTGGGTGGGATAATCTTTTTAATGATTATGTTCTTTTTTATCTTTGGAAGATCAAACAAGGCCCGCCGCGGATCTATTGGAAGAAATGTTCCCTTTTGGGTGGCTCTCACCATGCTGAGCGGTTCGAGACATTCTCATTCCGGTAGTTTTGGCGGATTCAGTTCCGGATCAGGAGGTTTTGGCGGTTTTAGCGGAGGTGGAGGCGGCAGCTTCGGTGGAGGCGGCGCCAGTGGGAGCTGGTAGGGGGTTAATGTACAAATATGCGGATAAGTGATAAATGAAAGAATCCGGAATACGAGCCCACGAATAACGAACTCAAATTGCAGGAAGAGTAAATGAAATTCAAAGTATTAAACATATTTTTTCTGATTATTCCTTTCATTCTGCATGCCCAGGAATCCAGGCTAAGTCTTATTTTTGCAGGCGATTTGATGGGGCATGATTCACAAATCGAATCGGCGAAAGAGGGAGATTCCTACAATTATGACACCTGTTTTACTTTGTTGAAACCTTATCTGGAAAAAGCAGATATTGCCATCGCGAATCTTGAAGTCACCCTGGCCGGACCGCCTTATAAGGGTTATCCACAGTTTTCTTCACCTGATGCCCTTGCCCAAAGCGCCCTGGACGCCGGGTTTGATCTGTTTATTACGGCTAATAACCATTCCCTTGACCGCGGGAAAAAGGGACTTGAAAGAACCCTGGATGTTTTGGAGGAAAAAGATTTTATTTATACGGGAACTTTCAAGGATTCAAGGGTTCGGGTAAAGACCTATCCGCTGATAATCGAGAAAAACAATATTCGGCTTGCCATCCTGAATTATACCTATGGTACCAATGGATTAAAGGTTCAGGAACCCAATATTGTAAATTATATTGATACTGCTGTAATAAGGAAGGATATTTTACGAGCGAAACTGGCAGAACCGGACTTTATCATAGTGACTGTCCACTGGGGATTGGAATACCAGAGAATTCAAAATAAACAACAGGAAAATCTGGCCATGTTTATGTTGAAGGAAGGGGCGGATGCTATCATTGGTTCTCATCCACATGTCGTTCAACCGGTTAAAACCTATATGATTGATGAACAGGAAAAACTGGTGGTTTATTGTCTGGGTAATTTCATCTCAAATCAGAGGGAACGCTACCGGGACGGAGGGATTCTGGTTGAAATGGAACTTGTAAAAAATAAAACAACTGATTTAAGCTCTTACAGCTATCTTCCTTTTTGGGTGTATAAACCGAAAAAGGAAAAGGAAGGACATCATTTCATTTTAGTGCCGTCTAACCAGGACCGAAGCTATTATACCGACCTCAAAATGAAGGATTCAGAATTCGAAAAGATGAAGATTTTTCAGGATGATACTTCAGAACATTTGAAGGGATTGAAATATATAAAACTAATTCCTTAGTCAGAAATCATTTTCTTATTTACCCAAATTATATATTTCCTGAATTTCCTTAAGTTTCGCGGTAAAATTAAAATTAAGGTCGATCAGTTCTCCTGACTGCATATCAAAAACCCATCCATGCACTAATGGATATCCGTTTTCAATATATGATTTCTGAACCGTGGCGGTCTTTATAACATTCAGGCACTGTTCTTCCACATTCAACTCTACCAAACGCTTATATCGTAAATCTTCATCATTAATTGCATTTAATTCCTTTTTATGTAAACGAAAAACATCCCGAATATTTCTTAACCAGAGATTCAGAATTCCCAGGTCTTTTGCCTGCATGGCAGCTTTTACACCACCGCAAAAATAATGGCCACAAACTACAATATGCTTCACTCTTAAATGCTCAACAGAGAAGTTTATTACACTCATAACATTCAGGTCACTATTGCTGATAACATTAGCAATATTCCGGTGAACAAATACATCACCCGGTTCAGCCCCCATCATTTCTTCTGCTGTTACCCTGCTGTCACTGCACCCGATATATAAATACTCCGGATTTTGCCCTTTGGACAAATTTTCAAAAAACTCCTTGTTAGTGGCTTTCTTTTCTGCAATCCACTTTTTATTATTCTCGAAAATTTTCCTGTAACTATCCATTATTACTTAGCATTTCATTCGTTTACAATAATATAAAATAAACAAACAATAAAAAAGGGTGCTCCAAAAGAAACACCCTTCCATATTTATTAATTTGATTTTATTCTGCAGCGCCCATAATCTCATCATCTACGAGTATTCTTCCGCAGTACTCACATACTATGATCTTTTTTCTTGAACGGATATCCAGTTGCCTTTGAGGAGGAATTTTGTTAAAACAACCACCACATGCATCCCTTTCAACAGTAACAACAGCCAGGCCATTTCTTGCATTGCCTCTGATTCTTTTGTAGGCCTGGAGCAGCCTGGGCTCAATCATTCCCTGGATTTTAACGGACTTTCCATTCAGGTTATCTTCTTCTTTTTGAGTGTCTGAAACGATCTCATCAAGTTCGGATTTCTTTCCGTCAAGGTCTCCCTTTCTGTCTTCAAGAACCAGAACTGCCTGCTCAATCTGAGAGTTTTTCTCTTCTTTTTGAATGCTAAACTCTGAAATCTTCTTCTTGCTAAGTTCAATTTCAAGAGTTTGAAATTCAATTTCTTTGCTCAGAGAATCATATTCCCGGTTATTTCTTACATTATTCTGTTGCTCTTCATATTTTTTAATCAGTGCTTCCGAATTCAAGATCTCCTGATTTTTATTTGCAATTTCCTGTTCAAAAGCCTCGACCTCCTTTTTATAATTTTCAAGCCTGGTTTCCAGTCCGATAATTTCATCTTCCAGATCCTGAACTTCCAGCGGCAACTCACCTCTTAAAATTTTAATCTTGTCTATTGAAGTATCTACCGTTTGAAGCTCAAATAAAGCTTTTAACTTATCTTCAACAGAGATTTCAGCTGTTTCTTCAATTTTTGTTTTTTGCTTAGCCATAGGACTATAGATAATTAATTGGATTTGTAATCACTTCCGATAAACGAAGTGCAAATTTAGGGAATTTTTTTGTAAGTGATTCATAAAAAAGCTCTTTTGTGAATTGCTCACTTTCAAAGTGTCCGATGTCGGCAATAAGGATCTTTTTTTCAGCCTCAAAAAATTGATGATATTTTATGTCGCCACTAACGAAAGCATCAGCCCCTGCTGAAATAGCGGTCTTTATTAGAAAACTCCCACTGCCTCCGCAAACGGCCACTTTTTTAATCTTTTTATTAAGCATCGCGCTGTACTTTATGCAACCCGAATTAAATATTTTTTTTAATCCGTTCAGAAATTCATGTTCTTCCATGGCTTCCTCTAGACTTCCAATCATCCCCATCCCGGCCTGGTCCCATTTATTTTCGAGGGGATATAAATCATAGGCCACTTCTTCGTAAGGATGAGAATTTAAAAGTGCGGAAAGGATTTCTGACTTTTTAAATTTTGGAAAAATAGTTTCAATTCTAAGCTCATTTTCAAAGTGAAGTTCCCCTTTTTTTCCCACAGCAGGATTTGTTCCCTCCCCGGCTCTGAAACTTCCCTTGCCTGAAGCATTAAAACTGCAGCAGTCATAATTTCCAATTACTCCTGCACCAGCTTTAAAAACGGAATCCCTTACCTGATCTGCCTGCTCTACAGGAACAAAGAAAACAAGTTTCAATAATTCACCCTGGACAGGATTGAGAATTTTCCGGTTTACCAAACCCAGTTTATCGCATATTTTACTGTTGACCCCTCCTGTTACAGCATCAATATTTGTATGGACAGATACAATATTTATATCATTCCGGATTGCCTTCACCAAAATTTTTTCAACCATATTTTTACCCGTAATACTTTTTATTCCCTGGAAGATCAGGGGGTGGTGAGAAATAATCAGGTTGATTTTTTGTTTAATGGCTTCATCCAATACCTCTTCAGTAACATCAATGGTAAGAAGTGCTCCGGTAACTTCAGCATCAGCTCTCCCAACCTGGATCCCGGAATTATCATATGACTCCTGTAGACTGAAGGGTGCCAGCTGGTCGAGAAAAATCACAATTTCTTTAAGTTTCATAAAAAAATGAATTGAAGGTGAAAAAGCATGAATGAGAAATGCGTGAATGAGATGTTTAATCCAGTTCGTCCTTAATTTCCAGTAACATACTTTTTATATTATTCAATGACTGGATAATTTCAAAATTGTTTAATGTATCCTCCTTGTTTTCCTTCATTTTCTTTTGGGCGCCCTTGAGGGTCATTCCTTTTTCTTTGACAAGGTGGTAGATTATATGAAAATTGTCAACATCTTCCTTGGTAAATAAGCGATTGCCTTTTTTATTTT
>CBDUPM010000050.1:0-10552 GCA_965369105.1 uncultured Bacteroidales bacterium
GTTTTGACTGGAATGGCGGATCCACAGAGGTAGTGGAATTACTCGAGCAACTTGGGTCAATCCTGATAGCGCAAGGAATTCTGAATGAAAGCAGTGGATTATGGAACGCAAGTTCCGGTACTCCGCTTGTGGTTTCTCCTGATGTTGCCGGGGCAATGCTTAACTTCAAAATTGTAGAGGAAGATGGTAGTCATGGTGTTCATAATACCAAATATGCCAAAGCTCTTCTTCAAAATTCAATCGAAGTATTTAACTAGGATAAAATACAATTTTTTAGAAGAAAAAGGGTGTCTCACATGTTGAGACACCCTTTTTTTATACAAAATAACTCTTCAAAGCCTGTAGTTTAGCACGGTTTTGAACGAATGCATTCCCGACTATCCAGTCGGTAGAGGGTTTATAAGGTAGAAAAAAATAGAAATGTTTCAATCGAAAAACAATCCGGAGGAATAGATGCTGATACCATAGAATATGGCATAAAGGATAGAAAAAATGAAAAGAAAGTAAAGCACAAAATTGTTTTTCCCCTTACGAATAACTCTGATTGCCAGAAGAAGTAAAACAAGGGAGAAAATAAAAGCCAGGGCACCAAACCATGCGTGGCTGGTCAGAGCCTCAACACTGATACCCGGGATTTCTTCTGCTTTTCTAATCCCACTGCCACCCAATGCAGATGTCAGCGTGGTGGCCATACTGTTCAAAATATAAAAATACATGGATAATCTAAGCCTCAATGAGGAAGCTTTTATCTGGTCGGATATCATCAGCAAAAAAGCAATGATGACAAAGACAAGGGGAAACAGAAAGGTGGTGGAATGAGACATAAAAAAAAAGGGATAGCCCGTGGACTATCCCTTTAAATGAATTAGTTTATTTTTTAAAGGTACGCATGTAATTAACCATATGCCAGATATCTTCATCAGAAATCTTCTTGTCGTAAGCTGGCATCTCACCTCTTCCAAACTTGGTTTTGTAGAAATGTTCACCATCTGTTTGATCCTGATAGATTGCACCGGAAAAATCTCCTGAAAAAGTCTCAAGTCCCCTGGCTTTTACTCCATCACCAAGTCCGGCCCTTCCATGACAGGAAGCACAGTTTTTCTTATATAACATTCCGCCAATCTGAATACTTTCCTGATCAGCAACTACCGGGTTTTTCATGTTTTTGTACTTTGCGGGTACTTCCCAGGGTTCCTGATTAGAGATAGTCATTGAAGTTAGCATACCTGCAATCAGAAAAACTGCCAGGCTTGCAAATAAAATTTTAATAGTTTTCATAATCCTAAGTTTTGGTTCTATTTATTAATGTTCAAATACCGTGCTAAAATTAAAAAATTAATTATTTATTTTCGTTTTTTTCGTTTTTTCCGTTTTTTCTGATTCGTATTATACTTACAATAGCATAAACATAATGTCCCCAAACACCTGCAAGCATTATTGAAAGTGTGATAATCATCCATTTAGGCGCCACCTGGGTCCAAAGAGTTCTGACATCCCCCGGTCCTTCATGATAGGATGGGACACCCCAGGGAACATTTTCTCTTTTCTCTACATTCCCATAAAGGTAATGATCGTTAAACCTTGCCACCACCACAATATTACCTAATGAATCTCCGGGTATGTCAGAAGGAAATTCAATTTCTGTGGTACCATCTGCTTCAAAGTATCCTTCTCCTACAACCAAATCAGAAAACATTCTGGGAACATAGACATACACATCCTCATCAGTAACCGGAACCATTTCTCCCTCTGTCATTGTTGTTGCATTCAGTTTATTCATCCTTATTCCTTCATGCTGAATTAAATCCATATCCAATTTAACATCCTTGGCATAAACTTCTTCTGATGCCGGAAAAATGTTCTCTTCACCTTGATATTCTGCTCTGAAGTACATAATACCTTCCTCATTTGCCGGAATGGTAGTATTTGAATCTATAGTAAACATTGCAAGACCCTTTTTATCTGTCTTACTTTCTCCGAGCAAAATGTTCTCTTCTTCTCCGCTAAAAAACTGTATGCTAAGTCCTTCTAATGGTTTTTGCAAAATTTCAGTGAAATAGCTCATTTTAACTTTTAGCAATTTTACATTATGGGTGTTTTTCCAATATGAAAATTCCATATAGGGCTCAATATCCAGTGTTTCAGCTTCCTGCGCGTTTAGCTGTAATCCACCAATTAAAAAAAACATAATTGAAATAAGGAATACCGTGGGTAGCGATTTTACTTTTGATTCCATCATGATTCCTGGGTTTTTAGGTTTTCATTTTCCAATGATTCCTTCATTTCGGAAATAGAAATTATGGGTGCCAATTTAGATGCAAGCATGAAAAATATGGCAAAGACAGAAATACCCGCTGCGGTTAATGCCCATTCAATCCATGTAGGAGAATATTTAACCCAATCAAGCCGGACATCCTGTATAGGAACAAAAGGTGTTTCCAGGGTTGGCACAACAATAATGTACCGGTTTATCCATAGGGCAATAAGAGCAATTAATGCAGCAATGGTTATATTTCTTATCGACCTGAACTTTGGCAGCCCTACAATAATTATCGGAAGAATGATTCCCACATAATTGGCAAAAATGAACATCCAGTAATAATCGCTGAATAATTTATCAATCAATTTGGAGTCCATTACTACTGAGCCATACCATTTTGTAAGGTAATCTGAAAAGGTAAAATATCCGTAAAAAGCTGATACTACTAACAAAACTACTCCGATTTTTACAAAATGTTCTTTTCTGATATAATCCTGTAAATTATAGACCTTGCGGTACAGCCACATAAGCAGTATCAATAGTCCGGTACCTGAAAAAACCGCTGCAATCACAAAATAGGGTCCGAAAATAGTACTGTGCCATCCGGGTTGCAAAGTTACTCCAAATATCCAGGCCAAAACCGAATAAACAATGATGGCAATAGCGATAATCATCGCTGACATAATATTTCTGGCATTTTTAAGAATCCTGACTTGTGTTTCAGTACCTCTGTAGTTCAAAGCAAGGACACTATAGAGCTTCCTTTGCCATGATTTTATTTTTAGTGCTTTTTGATCCCGTAATATGGCAAAATCTTCAATCATTGAAAGATACAGGAAAATAAAACAACCAAAAAGGTCGGTGGTTATAGCTACCACATCCCATGTAATGGGAGACTGTATCCTGGGATGGATAATCAGGTAAGGTATTCTGTCAAGCCGGCCAATGCAAAAGAAAATAAAAAAGGGTCCCACAAGAAGCGAAATAACAGTGATCAATTCTGCCATTCTCATTAAGGGTGCCCGCCAGGTGGATTTAAACAGATGAAGCGATCCGGAAAGCAATGCTCCGGCATAACTAAGCCCCATAAAAAAAATAAAATTGACAATATATACTCCCCAGACTACATTATCGCGCATCCCGGTAACTATATGACCCTGATCAATTTGAAGATACAGTGCATATAGTCCGACAAAATAAATTAAAACAAAAATGCCGAAGGTAATATACCATGCTCTGGTAGTTTTAACCAAACCCGGTGTAAGGTCATTTATTAGTTTTTCTTTTATCATTCCCATCTTAATTTATTTGAAGAGTGAATAAACCTATAAATCCTTATCAATGTCTTTATACCTGTCAGTAATGGATTCATCAAAACCATTTAATCCTCTCTCAACAGGAAATAACCGGTTAGTCGGGGGCAGATAGTATACGCTTGGATGAGTACCAAGTTCTTCCTTGTGCCTGTATCCACTTAGTTGTTCAATTATGGAAGAAAACCGAACTGTTTCATTTCCATTAGTCACTGTATCCTCTGTCAGATCTCCGAAATAAATTACTCCCATCGGACAAGCACTTACGCATCGGGGCAATTCATTTTCACGTAATTTATCAGCACAGAAAACACACTTTCCCACTGTTCCTTCCGTAGCCGGAATATTGGTTTCAGGATCATATGGATGTCCTTCCGGAAGCTCTACCTCCGGATCATCCCAATTGAATACTCTGGCTGAATAGGGACATCCGGTCATACAAAACTTACAACCAATGCATCTTTCATTATCCACCAGAACGATACCATCATCTCTTTTATAGGTTGCACCCACTGGGCAAACGCTGACGCAAAGCGGATTATCACAATGGTAACAGGGTTTTGGAAACCAATAGGGAGCTGTATGTTTTGCTTCCTTTAGTAAATGGATTTTTATCCACTCATGATCTTTGGGTAACATATGACCTTCCTGGCAGGCGTCTACACATTTCCGTGCATTCTTGCACCTGGCAAGGTCAATTACCATTACAAATTTCCTGTTGGTCAGACCTTTTATTGCCCTTGCTTTTAGGGATTCTGTATCCAGAGAAACGGGAGTTGTCACTTTTACCGGACTGATGGCTGATTTATTGACTTCAACCAGGGTTCCGTCAGCCGAAAGCAACTTCACCTTTTCTTCAGTATTTTCTGTATTATTGGCCGAGACAAAGGCTCCGCCTGTACTTAGGGATACCGCACTTAATCCTACCTTTTTAAGAAATTTCCTCCTTGAAGAGCTTCCATTTTCATCCATAGTATGGTATTTAAGTTAATACTACTATTCGTGTTCTTCGTGATATCCTGTGATTATGCTTTTAAAAAGTGTACCAGGTTTATCACCTAATGTACATGTATAGATATGAATAATCAGAAAAAGAGAAATTACAAATCCCATAATTATATGCAGAACATCAAAAAAAACAATCCCACTTATTTTAAAAACACTATAGGATATAATTTCAGGAAACAACAATCCCAGTCCGGAAAAAATCAACAGAGGCATGCATAAATACATGATAACTGCATAGGAAAATTTTTGTAAGGGGTTAAACTTCTGCTTTTCAGTGATTGGGAATGGATGAGGTTCATTTTTAAAGATCCCAATTGCATAAAACCTTAATTGTTTCCATAAATTTACTGTCAGGTTCTTTCTCCACTTCCGGTAGAACTTTCCATTACCAGAGATAATATTGCCTATCACAAAAACACCGTAATTAAATGTTACGATGATTGCCGCAATGTTGTGAAATTGAACTGCTTTGCCAAAGCTGATTATAACAATTCCCTGATCAGGATTTGCATATTGCATGGCTATTCCGGTAAGGATTAATATCAGAATTAAAACTGCATTAAGTACGTGCCATCCGCGGACCCATTTTGGGTATAAATATAATTTCTTATTCATTTTTAAGCTTTTTTCCTGTTTAACAGTCTGAAAAATATGTGTACACAAATTACAAATACAACAAATCCAAATAATGCAATACTTGCATAATTAAGAAAGACATTCCTGTTTGCGCCTATCACATATGATTCATTAAGGATAACAGCATTAACAAAACCGTTTTTCCTGTTTTCCTTGCTTTGAAATTTATAAAGTGTTGACATCAGTCTGGAATTTGAACTGTGACATTCGGTACACTTCTTTACAGCCTCTTCTTTAGGCCTGACATCGTGAGCCACCAATATGCTGTCATTTATTGTGGTGTGGCATTCTATACATCGTACACTGGCAAAATGAGCTACCTGATTGGGTAACCAGTCATGTTTATTTACAAGATCAATCTCTTCTCTTTCTGTCAGCAATGCATAGTTTTCAATATTCGCATGACATTCCAGGCAAATATTATTATCATATACTATGGTTTGCTCCAGATTCGTGGTATTCCTGATATTTATCTTATAGGTGTGTGCATTGTGACATTTCCAGCATGAAAACCCATCGATTTCTGAATGCGCACTATTTGCATATTCCTCATCTATTTCTTCAAAATGATATTGTGCGTAAGCTTCATCATATCCGTGGCAATCCATGCATGCATAAGGTTCTTCAAGCCTTGCCGAAAGCGGGTGTGGAAATTCTTCAAATCCAAAGGCATGACAATCAAGACATGCAAATGTTTTATGATTAGATTGGTAGAAGTCTTTCCGCTCAAACCTGTACTGATCCGACATCATTCGTTTTTTCTCTATGCCAGTAACGGGTTCGCTCAAAGTGTAATACTTTTCACCATGACATCTAAAACAACTTTCATTTTCCTCTGCATAGGGAAATTCTTCCGGATCAATTACAAATTCTTCAACCGTGTTTTGTTCATCTTCTGAATCCTTTTGTTTTGCATCGGCCGTACTGTAAAAGATAAGGCCCACAAAACTTATAATTCCCAGAGTTAAAATTATTCTTTTTAATATCCTTTTCATGCTTAAATTTTTAGAATCTCACTGTAATATTGAATCCAAGGAGAATATCACCCTCCATAAAATCGTTGGTATTATAAAGAAGATTCCTTTGTCCGATTATTTGAGAATAATTGGCAAGGAATATATGGAAGGCATGTGTTGCTGTACCAAATTCAACACCGAGTGATAGATTAGGTTTGGGTTCAAATCCTTCCATATCCTGCTGGGTCAGCAATTGATCATATTCTGCAATTATAGATGCTCCACCTAATACTTTGGCCCGGCCTCCGGCATGAATTCCAAAATTCGCATTTTTTAATCCGGTCTCAACCGCATTATAATAAAAGAAAGTCGGTGCAAGCTGTAAAGAATACTTGAAGTTAAATCTTTTGGCAATAATAAGCTGACTCAAATAAGAAAGTCTGTGAATCTCTTTGAATTCTGCCTCAGGACCAAAACTTTCACTACCCCTGGCATCCAAAACCATATTCCCGAAATAACTTACAGAAACCGGGATTGAACCTCCCCTGTTTTGTTGAAGTATGGCATACTTCCATTGCAGATCCTGTAATTTATAATCTTTTGTTGTACCGATTCCCAGCATAATTTTATCTGTAAGCCCATAATTAAAGCCCAAACGAATATTTGAAGGTGCATAAACTCCAAAAAGGTCTGATATTCCATTGTTGGCTATTCCAAACCTGTGATGGATAATAAATTCAAAAGCACCCTTGTAGGGTGAAACCACTGTTTGGTTATCGACGAGCATTGAAGTTTCAAATGCAGGCCTCTCGGGTTTTAATCCTTCATCCTCATCTTGAGCAAAAACAGATATGGAACAAATAATTCCGATCAATAAAAAAGTATATCTTTTCATAGCATTATGTATTTAGTCGTTATTTTTTAATTGTCTTTTGCGCCCTGCTGTATCCAGGTTAATATGATTAATTTCTCCAACTCAGTTGCATTTGCAGAATGCCCTGACTCCAATAATTTTGAATAGATCTTACTCGACTCTGCATCATTCTCGGGGTCATCGCTGATATATCCATCCGAAATACTTTCATAAGCTTCTGAAGCAGATAAATCAGGAGGTATAGATCCTCCATGGCAGCCCACACAATTCTCCGTGAATATGGGTAATACATCCGTTTCAAAACTCAATGGAATATTTGGATCCACCGTAGGAGGATCATAATTGTACTTCGTACAGGAAGCAATAACTATTGAGAAAATAAAAGCCGAAGAAATTAAAATTCCGGTAAAATACACGGACCAATTTTTAAGTTTTTCTTTCATTCCATTATTTATTTTTAAAGTTATCAGAACAAAAAGTTAACAATATATATATTCTGATATGTCTACATTTTCACAATTACAAAAATACCTGAGTTAAGATATAGACTGTCAAAATATGACAATAAATATATGGTATAAAAAAAAGTTCTTAGCCGATTTGAAAAGCGATAAAAATCGCTATAAATAACGAATTAAATCAATTTAAAAGCAAGATTAATCCAAATTTTCTATTAAATTTGACCTGAAACTAAACTGAGATATTGTGTTTAAGAAAGGTGTATTGTGTAATTCCTGTACGGAATGTAATGAAAAATCAGAATTATTCAGAGGTTTAAGTCCTGAAGAAACTGATATAATGAATGTTGAAAGATATGAGGTTCATTTCAAAGCAGGAGAAAATATTGTCAAACAAGGGACTATCCTGACTCATATTACCAATTTAATAAAAGGTCTGGCAAAAGTATATATCGAAGGATTTGACAACAGGAATTTATTATTAAGCCTGGCTGGTCCTCACAGTTTGCTGGGTGGACCCGGATTATTTACCGACAACAGAAACCATTATACCGTAACTGCTCTTGAAGATTGTATCGTTTGTTTTATTAACATAAATAACTTTAAACAAGTCCTGAGGTCAAATCCTGATTTTTCAGAAAAATTTTATTCTCATCTGAATGAAAAAACCATTTATACCTATCAGAAGATGATCAGTCTTACCCAGAAACAGATGCACGGGCGAATGGCAGATGCCTTGATTTTTCTTTCTGAGGAAGTGTTCGAATCGGATGAATTTGAAATTCCATTGAGCCGACAGGACCTTGCGGATATGACAGCCATGTCAAAAGACAGTGCCATACGCATATTGAAGGAATTTGAAAAGGACGATCTTGCTCAATTAAAAGGACGCATGGTAAAAATTAAAAAGCCAAGCAGTCTGCATAATATCTCTAATCACGGATAAATTCACTTCATTTAATATTGATTCGAAATATTAAAAAAATCCTCTGATTATATTTCTCCGAAAACGATATCTTTGAATTTCCGGAATATGAAAATCCGGATTTACATAACATCTTAATTCCAAGACTATGGTTTCCAAACATACTATTTGTGTACACGAAGGACAAAAGCCGGATGAATACACGGGTATCAATACCGGAATTTATACCTCAACTGCCTATTCCTACCTGGATACAGATGAGAGACTCTACCCCAGGTATTTCAATATTCCCAATCAAAAAGCTGTCATCGAAAAAATTTCCAGGCTTGAAAATGCCGAAACCGGACTGATATTTAGTTCCGGAATGGCTGCCATAAGCACCACTCTTTTTAGTTTATTGAACCAGGGCGACCACGTCATTTTTCAAAAGGGTCTTTATGGTGGAACCATTAATTTCATTGAAAAAGAATTTAAACGTTTTGGAATTTCATATACTATGGTGAGAGAAAATAATCCTTTCAGCTTTTCGGATGCCATACAGGAAAATACGCGGATAATTTATATCGAATCTCCCTCAAATCCGCTGATGTCCATAATAGACCTGGAAGAACTATCGAAAATCTGCAAATCAGGAAATATCCTTTCTGTAATTGATAATACCTTTGCCTCACCCATAAATCAAAACCCTCTTGATTTTGGTTTTGATATTGTCCTTCATAGCGCAACCAAATATTTGGGTGGTCATAGCGATATTTCTGCAGGTGCGGTTTTGTCCAGCAAGAAGATTATTGATAAAATATATCATACCTCTATAAATATGGGAGGCTCACTGAATGCCCTTATGTGCCATTTGCTTGAAAGGAGTATTAAAACACTTGCCATCAGAGTGAATAAGCAAAATGAAAATGCACAGATAATTGCGGAATTCCTTGAAAAAAACCCGTACATCGCCCGGGTGTATTATCCCGGATTGTTAAATGATCCCGGATATGCCCTGGCTAAAAAACAAATGAAAGGTTTCGGAGGAATGTTATCTTTTGAACTTAAAGACAAGGACATAATTAGTTTCCAGAAACAATTGAAGCTGATAGTACCGGCAATGAGCCTGGGAGGTGTGGAAACCACCATATGTGCTCCTATCCTGACTTCTCACAGTCTGCTCAGTAAGGAGCAGCAAATTGCGGATGGAATTAATGACAAATTATTAAGGCTTTCAGTTGGAATTGAAGATGCAGAGGATTTGAAAAGGGATTTGGATGAAGCACTGAATTAGTTTCGTCCAATAATAATCATGGATTCCATTTATTCCCCAATTATACGGGTCCTTCCAGATATGAGTCACCCAAAAATTATTTATTGCACTTGATAAACTTATAAGAGAGCAATTTATCTTTTGGCCCTACCTGATCTTAAAAATGCAATGCTGGTAAACAAACCAACAACAGAGAAACAAGCCAATACCAAAAAAACATGCTGATGGCCTGTAATCCCTGGATTTTTGTCAAGAAGTGCTCCCATCCAGGGACTCATAAAAATATCCGGGGTAAATCCTATAAAGGAAACTATTCCAATTGCGGTTCCACTTAAATTCAGAGAAATTCCAGCTTCTTTTTGTACGGCAAAATAAAGGGCTCTTACACTATAAACTCCAATCATAGTCAGGAATAAACTAAAAAGGATTAAAAAACTGAGATTGTGAAATATATCTAATCCAATCAGCAATGCCCCAATAATTGAAAAGGCAAAACCTGCAATGATTAATTTAGACCGGTTTGTTTTATCAGCCAGGTTTCCGGCAAGGATAGCAACAAAAGCCCTGACCCAGAGTGCTCCTGTTCCTGTTGCTGCGGCATTCACTTCAGAAAATCCAAGTACTTCCCTGGCATACAATGAAAAATCGTCTGTAATTTTATATCCGGAATAAGCACAAACAATAATGACTGAAAGCATCCAAATGGTAGGTTTGGTAAGTAAAATTTTAATTTTTTTAAAATCCTTGAATATGGAAAAACTTCTTTTGTTTATAGAGGATTCGGGAATGGTAAACCAAAGCAATAGACCAATTAACAAAGTAAATATTGATACCGCCAGGATTACCAGTTGAAATGAAGAAAAACCGCCC
>CBDUPM010000051.1:0-10551 GCA_965369105.1 uncultured Bacteroidales bacterium
TTTTGAAATTTTAAATAAATATCCGAACTTTTCAGGGCTGGTAAAATGATTAAAATCAGTAAAATGAAAAGAATTTTCAACATTGAATTAAAACTAATTGGCCAATGTAAACCTTACGCTGAAACCAACATCCGTATTTGCTGTTCTGTAAGATAATGAAACAAAGGGATCATTCACTCTCCGGTCAAAGAAAATCCTGAGATTAAACCGGTCCGAAAGTACATAATCAGCGGTCAGTTTTATGGTGATAATTCTCTGTCCGGCTGTGATCTGATCCGCATTCTCATTTAACTTTCGGATGACAGTCCTGTTATCTCTTACAGAAAAATCAGCTCTAACATTCAAATCACTTTTATATTCCTTCCCATTGATAATCAGCTGTACCTCGTTAAACCGGTAACCTCCGCCAATAATAAATTCTTTGGAACTGACTTCGTTGATCTGGTTATTGGAAGTGCTGAGTCCCAGAGTTCTGGAACGCTTAAATTCTATTCGTGAAGTCAGACTGTTTTTCCAGTCCATATTCAAATCAAATAAAGGACTGAATTGCTCATTAATGGTTACGCTGCTGGCATCAATCAATGGAATAAAACTATTGGAAGCGGTGTCAATTACCCCGTAAAAATCAATAGGATTTGAAGTATATGCTCCCATATTATAGGAGGAACGATAAGCATGATTTATGGTAAGGCTGTTCAGATATCTTTTAACAAATTCAATCCGGGATAGTCCGTCAAAGGTTAACCTCCAGTTAGGAAGCATTTCTGTCCAGCTTGGAAAATCGTCGAGGCTGATTTTTTCCGGATCTTTCTGACCATATGCTGCACGGAAAGCCGTACGTAGTACCTCTTGTGAATTGGGACCATAACCTTCATAATAGCCGGTTTCGGAATCATAATCCAGAACTTCACCCGGATTGGCTTTCATGTATTGGGCTGCAAGCCTGCGCGACATTTTTTGCCTGTATTCATCCCGGAACAAGGTATAGGATTCTGAACTGATATCCAGTTCTTTGGTATAAATACGTTCAAAAGCTGTTCTCCAGGAAAGGAATGACATGGTGAAATTACCGCTTTGGATTCTTCCTCTTTCGGACACATCCGGCAGATTTCCGAATTCATTTGCTGTATAATATTCGCTGGTATTTTTGGCAAAAAACCGGTTGGCAGTTAAATCTACTCTTAATCCTTTAAATGGTTCAAAGGTTGCCCTTACATTTATTTTTTCATTCCAGTTCAGATCATAAGGAGTATTAATTAATGAATCTTTGGATAACCAACCATTATTGAAGGCATTTTCTGCAAAACGCTTATCCTGAACCCCCAGGATAAAAGGAACCCCCGGAGCTCTGGTATTATTGTAGTCATTGAGTCCCAAATATTGAGTGGTTGGCAAATACCCGGGTAAATAAGTTCCTTCAGACAGGCTATAGGTTAAATTGACATTTTTAAGTCCGGTTAATACTCTGACAGAGTTTTCCATAACAAAAATGAAAGGACTTTCTCCCAGTTCTCGTGTTCCGACGATTTTCACTTTGGCTCCCCTTGCTTCTGTTTCCGGGGTGATTTTAATACGGTTTTCACTTACGATATCCACATCCACTTTCACTTCATTCCCATCCTGGTCTGTAACTGTAACATCTATAGTCTCAGTTTTAAGTTTATGAGTGTATTGCCGGGCAAATCCGGGTCGCAGAACCTGGTTTTCCCTTTCATAGGTGTATTCCCTGGTACGTTTCTCAGATTGCTGTTTCCTGGTATTTGGATTCCGGTATTTCTGTTCAATATTTTTAATGAATTTTACCTTATTGTAGAGGTTCGTAAGGGTTATCTGGCTGTTTAACTGGGTGGTATTGGAATTGCTGATGCTATTCCCCAGGTTAACGGTCGGATCATTGATTATAGGTCCGGTATCCCAGTTATAAGTGGCATTATACCTTGCAGAAAGGTTCATCCAGTTCAGAAAGGGAATTTTATTTAAGGGCAGGTTGTAGGAAACATTCATTTGATGGGAATAGCTGGTTGTCCGACCAAAACTGTAAATCTCCTGTAAAATACTGTCCTTCTTTAACTTATAATCATCATCATATTTATACATTCTGCCCTCAGGTTCATCAATCCGGGCCACATTCGTTGCTGAGAAATCAAACTTTAAGGCCCGTGTCAAATCATACTTTACATCGTAATAGCGGTTCCAGAGAAAGTCCTTTTTATAAGTAGGTTCTATTTCCAGCAGGGGATTACTTAAATTTCTTAGTTTCTTTTCGGTGTAAGCCCGGTTCATATCCGTCCGGAAAGAAAGGCGGGATGGCATGTAATAAAAATTGAAGTCCCTGATCAGTCTCAGCGAGGGAGATTTCAGGAATTTGGCTTTTTGCAGAGGGGTTATATTCTTGGGACGGGTATTATAGTTATAGCTAAGAGCTCCCCGGATATTTCTTTGATTGAAAAATTCGGTACCTATATCACTTCTGTTTATTTCGTTGTAGGAATAACTTGTTGACCAGTTTGCCAGGTCCCAGATCCGGGGTTTACCTTTTTGTTTAATTACCCTTACGTTTGTGAAGTTTATACTTTTTCTCTGGGTATAATCCTGTGCAATACTTTTAATGGAATCCCTTTCACTTTCACTGCCGGCATTATCGAGTGCTGCCTGCAAGGGTATGTCGGGATCAACCGGATTATATTCGGGGTTAATAATTGATTCTGAATACCCTGCGTACATAGGAATGGAAACGCCCAGTTTTTCAGGAAAAAACTTACCCAGCTCCAGGTTCCCGGAAACATCATATTGAATGACCTGCTCCTGGTCTCTTTCCTGAACGGTTTCATCGATACTGCCAAAACCGGGGGTACTTGTAATTCCCGCAAAGGTAAAGGAACCAAAGTCTGCCAGCTTGGTTGTTAACCGGCCGTTGGCAGCCCACCCGCCCTCTTCATTAAAATCAGAAAGCCGGAGCTCATTCAGCCAGATTTCACCTGATTTTGGCATTCCATCATCTGTATTCAGGTTATTACCCACCTTTGGATTCCGTACACCTATCATAATGGTTTTCACATTTGCCAGGTTGGGATTTCCGGAAACACTTACTTTATTCCCTTTTTCATCATACCAGGCAAATATAGAATTAAGTTGCAGGGTAGAACCGCTTGCTCGCATGGCTGAATTACGGGCCTGTTTGGCGCGCTGGAAAATACTTAACTCAATCTCGAACCTGTTTTCTTTGGGCCATACCAACAAGCGGTCCGCTTCTTCCTCATCATTATATTTACCCGGGGAAGTCAGTTTCAGTGGAACCTCATATTCATAAAAGTTACTGGTATAATCCGACCCGATCCGGATGAAAGCAGAGAGTTCATAATCATCCAGGGGCGTTCCGGGAATCGCTTCTGCATGAGCCTCCATTTCAATCTTATTGTATTGCCTGATATCCAGATTCAGGTTTTTATATGCCGCTCTGGCATCCCCGTCGTCAAGATCAATTACCTTCAAAACAATCGATTGCTCATTCAGTTGACGTATTTGCGGTTGCGTGGGATCGATTACCCGGGTAATTCCCGGTGGAAGAACATAGTTAACAGGCGTTTTACCGGCATTCTCCTCAATGTTTACTGCAGAAATATCAAAGGTTCCGCTTGTTGGTTCGGTTGCAGGCCAGTTTTCACCTCCTTCTCGGAACGAAAGATTATATTTTCTCCATTCTCCCCTGATAAGATCCAGTTTTGCGAAACGTAATATGGCAGAGTCAGAAAAATTAGTCAGAAACATTCGCATGAAACGAATGGATTTGAAATCCTGGATATCTCCAACAGCTTCATCATAATCAGAAATAGGAATTCTGAACTGGTACCAGGTAACCGGTTCATAATCTTCATCAGAATCGGGAGCATCAATTACTTTATCGACAATAAAATTACGTCCGGTTTCAAGATCCCCCGGGCGGATAGAAACCCGGTAAGAATAAAAGTTTTCACTTTCACTTAAGGTATTGTCCCCATTAATATCTTCAACGTTTGGTATGGTTGACCCGGTAGTTGGGTAATCTTCTGCTGACTGTTCCGATGCCGGGGAATTTCCATCCATTCCATTGTATCTTTTATACCTGGCCAGGATGGATTTTCTTTCCTGATCGTAGTCGGACCCCCTGTAATAATGGAAGTTATCACTGGATGGATCCTCTAAGGCTTTCTGATAAGCTATGGGTGAAATGCCTTGCAATTTGGTCAAATAATCTGAGTAAAAGGAGGCTTCATCTTCATCACTCAGTCCGTCAAGACCCACATCCTGGTAGATTCGGGATTGAATGTTTCCGTCGAAAGCGTTTACCACCGACTGGACATTCGGAACTCTTCCCCAGCTGGTTGTGTCGACCTGCTGCACCAAATTGGTAGAGGGGAGTCCGTCCTCAAATGCTTTCCGTGAATCCTTTAAAATATCTTCTGAAATATTTCCAAGGTTGAAAAATAAATCCCCTCCCGGATTATCTGTATCTTCAACAAAAGGATCCATCAACCAGAACTCAATAAATTCAATATTTGCCGCTTCAAAATCGGCTGATTGAATTTCCCGCATGATCCCTCCCCATCTTCTTTCAGGGAACTGCAGTGTTCCATCGGCATTTACAAGACTGTCGTCAAAATTATAGGGACCTCTTTGATTGGGGTAGTAACCTAAATTCAGGACAGAAATATTTGTGGGAATATTATTTGGACTTTCTTTTTCAGGAAAAATATCTTTTTCAAAAACTTCTCTTACATAATTACTGGCCTGTTGTTCATTATCATTTTTTATGTGTTCCGGTGTAAGGGAATTATCTCTCAGGAACAGGGGATCAATCACATACCACGATAATAAAGCCCTGTTTTTACCATAGTCCAGGTTATTATTCTTTGTAGCTTCTTCAAAAAATACTGTAGGAGTACTTGCCAGGTTCCAGGTCTGGAACGACTTCATATCCATAGATGTTTCACTTCCTTCAAAATCATCAATATATGCATTCCCATCCTTTTCTATGGCCTTGGAATGCCCCGGGATCAAATGGGCAAATTCACCCACAAAGGTAATACTGGAAGGTTCCTTGGTTTCGATCAGGGGCAGTTTATCGATCAGGGTAGTAAGCAGTTGAGATTCGGTCCGGTAGGATGCATTTAGTCCCCAGATAGTATTTGAAATAGGCTCATCTCCAATATTCACTTTTTGTGTAAGGGGTCTTTCAGTGAGGTTCATTATAGTAGCCCCGACATTAAAGTCATCCGAAATCTTATAATCAAGATGGGTTCCTACCAGGGTTTTTGTCTGGATATTAAAAAGGGAATTACTTTCAAGAGATATCCTGATAGGAGTCCCCGATTCCAGGATACCATCATTGATAATTGTTACGCGCCCCAGAGTATAGTCAACCAGATAATCCTGTCCCTCAGCCAGCTGGCGTCCCCCTGCGGTTACAACCACCGATCCTTGTGGAACATTCATCGCATTCAGCATAATTTCGGAACTGGAAGAGGACTGGTATTCTCCGGCAAGTTTAAATTTATTTTTTTCAGCAATCAGCCGGGCTTTGGTTTTCGTTGAATCATACAATTCCTGGAAAATGTATTTATCAAGAATGACCGGATCCGTTTCCCCATTGGCAATAAATATTTTTTCCAGGTCGGATCCAAAAGGTTCCAGCACAGGGAAGAAAACCCGGCCATTGGAAGGATTAATGGTTATGCCGCTGATAAAATCGAAAAGACCATCGGGCGAGGGATCCCGGTTTGAATTCAGATTATCCAGTTCCAGCAGTTTTAAAAGGATCTTTTTGTTCAGCTCCCCTTCCGGAATATAATTAATGGCATTTCCTGTCTTATCATCCTGGTACAATACATTTAAAACAAAATCCTGCGGATTAACCTGATATGCCCCGATTGCATAAACGTTTTTCATCATCAGGTCCCATGTATAGGATGCGGGAGTAAAATTGGTACCTTTCAGAAGTTTCAGGTAAAGTGCATTGGGAGCACTTACCCCGCTTGAAGAAGATAGTTCACCAACCTTGTATGTTTTACCATTGTAGGTATATTCGTATGCTACCGCAAGGATTTCATCTGCATTCAGGGCAGAATTAAGAGAAATATATCCTAATTTTTCATTTACCGTAAATTCCCTGGGATTCAATCGCCTGGCACTTTCAATTTTTTCATAGTCTCTTCCCAGGTCAAAACTGCTGAGTATTGTTGTTACATTGGTAATACTTCTTGCCCCGGAATAGGCTCCACTGGTCATTTCGGCATAAACGGTATTCTTTTCATTCCTTGGCCAGTTTCCCTGTTGACTGGCATTGATTGTAAATACATTATTATATGGGCGAGGTTCCCCAAGGTCGGTAAATGCAATAATGTTTCTGGCCTCTTCGAAATTATTTGTTTTATTGGTTATCCATACTTCAATACGTGTAATGTTGGTATTGGACCGGATAATAGGAAGGTTTTTCAATGCGTCCGTGTAAGTGTCCCGGAAGAAATCTGATAAAAAGAAATGTTTATTCGCGTCGTAATCATCAGCGGTGATTTCAAATTCCTGCACCTGGGCTCCTCCCTGAACTTCAATGACCGAAGTTTCTCCTTTTTGTTGGGATAAAACGGTTGTCATTCTTAATTTTCCAAATTGCATTTCCGTTTTTAGTCCAAACAGACTTTCACTACCCGTAATGAGCGAACCTGATAAGGGTAGAGATACATTACCGGCTTCAATCTTTTTAATGATTTCATCTTCTTTCCCCGAGTATTCAAGTTTGGTTTTATTGTCAAAATCAAAGGTGGCTTCCGTATCGTAATTGAAATCAAGATTCATTTTATCCCCAATGGAACCTGTCACATTCATCAGGATTTTTTCTTCAAATGTAAATGAAGGGGTTCGTCTTAATTTTTCTGAAAGGGCAGGGTTGTCTACTCTGGAAAGCTTAAATCCAAATATAAGTTCCGCACTTCCTTTTGGGGTAATGTTTATGGCATTGCTGCCGAAAACCCTGTCAAAAGCCTCACCTCCAATATTTATCTGGGGTATAAACCCCGGCTGGTCACCCAGGTTATCCCCTTTTGTTTTTTCACTCCAATAGGAACTTTTTGTTTGCTGCATTTCATATTCCATGTATTGGTCTTTTGACATGGTTACAGGCAAACGATAATTAAAACGACCGACTTTTTCGACAAACTGGTACTGGCCAGTAACAGGATCATATTCAATGGTACGGGAAATGTTGGATGGTTCTTTCCCGTGAAGGGGCGATTCCGCTTCTGTTTTACCAGGATCCGTAATTGATTTTTCAGAAAAGGGATATTTTAATTCACTGCTGTCGGGGGGCTGAAAAAATGAATGAATAAAGGCGGTGCCTGTACCATTGGTGAAGTGCTCTGTTTCTGCCCATAAATCTGACGGCACCGAAAAGACATAAAATACAATCAGCAGAAAACTTATATTTGAAAATTTCCTTTTCACCAAATAGGATTAAAGCAGTTTTAGAGCTTGTTTAACAACATTTTCAACAGCAAGGTCGGGTTGTTGTCTGAGTAAATTTCCGACAACTTTTTCTACCTGTTTCTTCGCAAAACCTAATGCTACTAAAGCAGATAACGATTCATCCTTGATTGTATTGCGTTCTGAAAGGAATAATTCATCAAGATTTTCCGACCTGGCAATTTTATCCTTCAGATCAATGATCACTCTTTGAGCTGTTTTCCCGCCAATTCCCTTAATCCCTTGTAAAGCAGAAACATTCCCTTCCTGAATGGCCAGGGCAATTTCATCCGGTGAAAGAGAAGAAAGCATCATCCTGGCTGTGTTGGCTCCAATGCCACTCACGGAAATCAGCTGTCGGAAAATTTCCCTTTCTGCCAGACTCATAAAACCAAAAAGAGTGTTTGCATCCTCCCGGATTAGCTGGTGAATGTAAAGTTTAATTTTTCCTTCGGCCGGCGCAGATGAATAACTGAAAAGTGAGATATTTATAAAGTATCCTAATCCTCCGTCCTGCACAACAATATGAGCAGGGGTTCTTTCTACAACATTACCCTCAATGAATTCAAACATAGGTTTGTAATTTAGCGCTAAAAATAGCAAAATAATGTGAGATATTTAAAGGAGTTTTGTTAATAAACCCGGGTCTGTGTATATGGTCAAACCAGATTGTAATTCAGGTATTTTTTTCATAAATTTATTTCACCTGAAAAAGTATCTGCTAAAAGATAAAATCTATTGCCATGTATCAAAAGATAATTATTGTTTTAGTTTTCTCATTTTCCTGTAACTTCCTTTTCGCTCAAAGCCCGGAGAGCTTGCTGTTCAAACGAATTTCAGAACCCAATGAAAAAGCTTTTACCATCCTGGTTCCGGATGGATGGGAAGTATCCGGAGGAATACAAAGGGTAAATCCGGTAAACTCCGGCGCTGCAAATGCCATTGAAGCCAAACTCGATTTCCAGATAAAAAAGAAAGGAAGTCCATCCCTAAAAATTCATTGGCTTCCTGATATGTATTATTACGATTCCCGGATGAGTCCTGCTGCAGCTATGTTTCCGGAGGGAAGTAATTATAATGGCATGCTGGTTTTAAACAAAAGAAAAGCCTCTGATTTTGTTTATAATAACCTGATCCCTTATTATCACCCCCAGGCAGTAAACATACAGGTTCAAAATGAGAATAATGCAGAGGCTCTTGAGGAACTTTTTAAAAAGTATGACCGGCTTCCTCAATTGCAAATGAGCTATGATGCTTTTGTCTGTGATTTTTTATATTCAGAGAAGGGGACAAATTATAAGGAAAGAATGTTATGCGTGCTTACTGATATGGGTCCTTACACTGCAGGAATGTGGAAAAACTCCAATACGGTTTATTTCCGGGCCCCGGTGGAAGAATTTCAGAAATGGGAAGCTGTTTTCAGTGTCATTTCCCAATCCGTAATATTGAATCCGGAATGGCTAAAAAAAGAAATCCGGGGACAAATCAAAAGGGGTGAGATTATGGCCAATACCCTACAGGAAATCAACCGGATTGATCAAGAAATTCAACAGGCACATATGAAGACCAATGCAGAAATTCACCACCAGGCATTTCTTACTCTGACCGACCAGGAGGATTATGTGAATCCTTATTCCGGGGAGATAGAGACCGGATCCAATCAATGGGAACACCGGTGGGTAGATGACCTGGGAAATGTTTTATACACCGACCAGGATGATTATAATCCCAATCTGGATATTGAATTAAACATGAGTGGATTTAAACCTTCAAAGCCAAAAAGGTAATTTTTCTCAAACACACATCCCGGGACTCAACAAGCTTTAAATAAAAATGAGTCCAGCCCGCACTTTTACCTTTGAGCATCCACAACGGCAATAGTTGCCATATTCACAATTTCCCGAACGCTACTCTCCAGCTGCAGAATATGTACAGGTTTTCCGAGACCAACTAATATAGGTCCGATCACTTCTGCATTACCAATTTCCTGCATCATTTTATAGGCAATATTCCCTGAACTCAGGTTTGGAAAGATCACGGTGTTCACATTATGATCAGCCAGTTTGGAAAAGGGAAAAACTTTCATTCTCAATTCAGGATTGAAAGCAAAATTGGCCTGCATTTCCCCATCTACAATCAGATCGGGATATTCCCTGTGCAATATGGATATTGCCTCATGGGCGCGACTGGGACTTCCTGCTTTATTGGATCCAAAATTAGAGTATGATAAGAGAGCGATCCTGGGGGTAATCCCGAATTGTTCTACAGCGCGGGCAGTGAGCACGGTTGTATCAACAAGAGTTTGTACCGATGGCATGATATGTACTGTGGTATCGGCAAAGAAAAAGGATCCTTTTTTGGTTTGCACAATATAAATTCCGGCAATATGATTTTTGTCGTTGTTTGTACCTGCAATTTGAATGGCCGGCCGGATTACATCTGCATACTTACTTGAAAACCCACTCAGGTAAGCATCCGCTTCCCCGGTTTCAACCATCATAACTCCAAAGTAATTCAGATTGTACATCAGTTGAACCGCTTCCCCTTTATTCAGGCCTTTTCTTTGACGCTTTTTATATAATAATTCACCAAACTGGTAACGGCGGCATTCCTCTGATTTGTCTCTTGGATCAATAATCAAAACATCCTTCAGGTCCAGATGATTTTCCTTGATTACGGATTCAATTTCTTCTTTATTACCCAGCAGAACAGGGATTGCAATTTTCTCATGTAAAAGTTCCTGGGCAGCTTTCAGAACTTTATAATTGGTTGCTTCACCAAACAATACACGCTTTGGATTATGTTTTGCCTTATCACGAATATCCCGGATAAGCTGGTTATCGAGACCTAATCTTTTCCTTAAATCGGATTTGTAGGCATCCCAGTCTGTGATGTTTTTTCTTGCAACGCCCGAATCGATAGCCGCTTTTGCAACGGCAGGAGCAACCCTGGTGATTAATCTTGGATCCAGGGGCTTGGGAATTATATAGTCACGACCGAAACTTAAGTTTTTTGCCTTATAGGCAGTATTGACAGTTTCTGGTACATCTTCTTTTG
>CBDUPM010000052.1:0-10522 GCA_965369105.1 uncultured Bacteroidales bacterium
ATTTTCAGCTTATTCATTTTTAATAGAACTTTCCCCGAGAATCTCCGCTTCAACTCCCCTGATTTCATTCATCCTGGTATCAAAGAGGGCAGAATACACTTCCATTCTTCTGGCATCGAGCATGGGACATAAAAGGGTGTTTTCCCTGGAATTGTATTCCGGATTCTCCTGCAGGAATCCGGAGGCCATGATTTTTAAGGTTTGGACAGAAATTAAAGGGATAGAGAGAGCATAGGCTATTCCTTTCGCAACGGAAACACCTATTCTTAATCCTGTATAAGATCCGGGACCCTTACTAACCGCTATAGCTGACAAATCCTTTGGAGACAGCTTTTTTTCTTCCAGCAGACTTTCAATGAAAGGGGTAAGAAGTTTTGAATGGTTCATACCTTCAAAATCTTCTTTTACTCCCAGAATATCCGTTTTATCAGAAAGGGAAACACTACAAACAGTCGTTGAGGTATCAATGTTTAATATCAGACTCATTTCTTCTTCCTGCCCTTGTCATTTTCATCTTTAAACAATTCTTCCTTATCCAGAATTTCAAGCAGGCTTTTATGCTCCAGTTTTTTTGATATTGCTGAATAAGGGGCCACAATTACATCCTCGCCCTCTTCAATGCCTGAAATAATTTCAATATACTTATCATCCTGGATCCCGGTTTCCACAATTTTCATAATGGCTGTGTCGGCTGAGGCTACAAAAGCAACCACCAGTTCCTCTTTTTTAAAGCCTTCTTCCTCTTCTTCTCCGTCAGCCCGTGGTTCTATGATTTCCTGTTTTGCTGTATCAGGCCGGGTAGTAACTGCCTGGATGGGGATGGTAAAGATGTCATATTTATGGGATGTTTGTATATCGGCGGTTGCCGACATTCCCGGACGGAATGGAGTAGTGCTGGTTTTTGTAATTAAATCTTTATAGGAATCCTGTAACATTAGTATTTTTACCATAAAATTGGTTACCTGGTCAGTTGCCAGTCCCTGGGTTGCCGCTGAAACAGGGATTTCAGTTACAATGGCCTTGAATTTTCTTCCCAGGTAGGCATCCACCTCCACCAGGGCAGTATCATTCATTTCTACTCTTACGATATCGTTTTCGTTTACTTCCACTTCTACTTCCATACGGTTCAGATCGGCAATTCTTAGAAGTTCCGTACCCGACATCAGCTCGGTACCTACTACACGCTCTCCCAATTCTACATTAAGCATAGAAATGGTACCATTCATCGGCGCATAAATCGAAGTTTTTCTCAGGTTCTCTTCAGCTTCTCTCAATGAAGCGTCCGCACTGGCAACCGAATACTGAGCGGCTTCTTTTTCTGCCTTTGCTGTATTCAGACTCGTTACGGCCAGCTCATATTCTGCCTCGGAAATGGCTTTCTGATCCCATAGTTTGGACTTCCGGTTATATTCCAGTTGCGATTGCTCCAGTTGTGCCTGTGCCTGGGTCAGTCTTGCTTTGGTGTTATTCAGACTTGCCTCAGCACGGTTTTTAAAGGATATATAATTATCGGGTTTGATCTTTAAGAGATAATCCCCTTTTTTAACCACATCTCCTTCTTTTACTACTAATTCCACGATTTCACCCGACACATCCGGACTTACCCGGACCTCCGTTTCAGGTTGTATTTTCCCATTTGCAGTGATAATTTCAATGATGTCCCTGGTTTCTCCTTTTTCAACCGCAACCTTTACCCTGATTTCATTTCCAAACCAACCTTGTTTTTTACCGATTAGAAGGACAATAATTAAAACGACTACTAAAAGTCCTACGATTCTGAGTAATTTTTTTGATTTCATGTTTTAGGTTTTATTTTTTAAACCGGGCAAATCTTTGACATTCCTTAATGAAAAGAATATTTAACGTCCGGTTTCATTTTCAGGATTCGATTTATTTTTTAGTTATTTTGTACTATATCCAAAGGTTTTCCACGATAAAAGTTCAAAATACTGGTTTTAAAAATGAAATCATACTTCGCCTGAAGCAATTCTGACTGAGTTTGTATCAATTGACTCTGTGCAATATTGAATTCAACCGCATTTACCAACCCCACTTCATATTTCTCGCGGGTATATTTAAAGGATTCCTGCATGGATTCCAAAGCCGTTTCTGAAGCACGAAATCTTTTCAGCCCTGCAACCGCATCCGTATAAGCTTGCTGTATCTCCTTGTACAAGAGATTTTTCTGATTTTCAACTTCCAGTTCATTATTCTGGATATTTAGTTTAGCATTGCTGATATTATTTTTTACCTGGAAATTATTGAAAATCGGAATATTCAGATTTAAAAACAGGCTGGTGCTTGCATTGTCTGATAACTGATCACTTATGGCGTAGGTTCCATATTCCGGGACTGTGGTGGTAGCAACAACATCTTCTCCTGAAATGGTTTGCCCGATAGGGACGGTAACATCATTGAAACCGGTAACCGATTGTCTGATGTCAGAATAGGCGGAGCCATAACTTGCGGTTAAACTCAAACTTGGTAAGCGTGAACCTTTTGCGATTTCCATTCCTACTTCAGAACTGAGTTTATTATATTCAGCATACTTTATCTGGGGAAGAATTTCAAGGGCATCTTTGAAAATATCATTTACGGAAAGTAAAAGAACTTCTTCTGAAATATCCGTTATTTCAGGAATGATAATTTTAAAACCTTCAACAGAATCTAATTCAAGTAACTGACTTAAAGTGAGATAAGAAATAGCAAGGTTATTCTCAGCATTGATTACTGCTAATTCATCTGCTGCCTTCTGAGCTTCAATTTCCAATAAGGTCCCCCTGGCTACACTGCCGGCATCCACAAGGGCTTCTGTTCGCTCAACCTGTATATTTGTTACCTCCAGCTGCTCTTTTGCCACTGCAAGTATTTCTTCATTAAAAAGGATCTGAAGATACTGACCTGCGATATTCAAAGACACATCATTTTTAAGCTTTTGAAGTTGTTCGAGACTTGCCTGGTAATTAAACTTATTTTGCTCAATGGTGTTTTTCTGAATCAGTCCCCTGAATAAGGTAACAGAGGAGCTGATCTGGGGATTTAGAGATTGTACCGTCTGGTCCTGAGTAAATTCATAGGTAGTCTGATCAAGAGCCCTTCCAAGGGAGATTCCATATCCGACATTGGCATTTAAATTCGGGTAGATATCAGATTTTGACTGTTCCAGGAGGTTTTCGCTGTATTGAGTATTCAGAGCAGATTGTTTTATTTGTATGTTATTTTCCAGTGCATATTCGACACATTTTTGCAGGGACCACTGCTCCTGGGCCATCGCAGGACTGAAGAGTCCGGATACTATTATTACGAATGCAATTATTTGTATTTTTATAGTCATTTTTATAAAACTTTATCATTAAAAAAATAAAAGGATAAATATAAGGAATTAAGAAACAGGAATTATACACATGGTAAAAGAAAGAAAGGTTTTTTTAACCGATATTGGGGAAGTAAGGATAAAGAAGAGGAAGGGAAGCCGCCGGATAAGCATCCGGATAAACCCGGAAGGACATGTAAGCATGACTGTTCCGTATTTTACAGCCTATTCTGAAGCAGAAAAATTTCTTTTATCTAAAATGGGTTGGGTCAAGCAGAAACTCATAGAGCTAAATGAAAAGAAAGCCCCCCGTATTGTATACTCAGAAGAGAACTTACCACGGACGAAATTTCATGAAATAATCATAAGCCGGAATTCTACTGAAAAACTGAGAAGAAAATTTTCTCAATCCCTTTGCGAAATATTTATTCCCGCTGAAGCAGACATTAAAAGAAAGGAAATCCAGGACTATATCAAATCGGCCATTGTTGAAATATACCGGCGCGAAGCAAAAATCATTCTTGTTAATCGTTGCAGGGCACTTGCTGCTGAGCATGGCTTTCGTATTAAGGAGGTAAAGGTAAAAAAAATGAAATCGCGCTGGGGCAGTTGTTCCTCCAAAGGGAATATCAATTTAAATATATTCCTGATGGCGATTCCGGATGAATTATCCGATTATGTTATACTCCATGAGCTTGTTCATACCCGGGTTTTGAATCACAGTGGGGCTTTTTGGAGTGAATTGCAGCAGATTCTTCCGGATGCCAGGTCTTTATCAAAAAAAATGAGAAAATATTCCAATCTCCTCATTAGTCTGGATTCATAAAAAACACTGCTGGTATCAGGATTTAATTTTGGCCGGTGTAATTTCCTTTGAAAGAATTAAATCTATGCTTTGGATATATTCAAGTGCTTTTTGGCGACCAAAAATTTTAAGAAATTCCTTGGTAAGGAATGATTTTCCTTCCTTTTGCCAGTCGATAATATTTACATGAGGAAAAAGACCTTTTTCTGATTTATCCAGATAGCGTTTCAGATAATTCGACCTTGATTTATATGCCATGGTGGCTTTAATTTGTTTTTTTAACTCCTCACTCAGATAATTTTCAATATACTTTATTTCGGAAGGCAAAACCTCATAAGTGGTTTCATAGAAATCTGAAAATTTGTTTTCCCAGCTTATGTAATGAATAAAAAAGTTAGTGATCTTAAAAATTTTTCTTTCCAGCTCCTGGTTGGTTGACTCAATAAATATTTTTTTTAATTCGTTTTGATAATACTTTTTAATCGCATTATCAAGCGTCAAATTTATATCCTGTAAATAAAGATCAAAATGACGACTAATATTTACCAGGGAAAAACTTTTGTTTTTGAATGGCTGCTGACTTTCAATAATACTTGATATGATATTAATTTCATCCCTGAAAATATTATACAGGGGGAAAACAGTTTCATTTTCAATCCTGTATATCAGATTATCAGAAAAATAGCCCTGGGCAATTAAATTGCTTATGCTTTTATTGAGGAAGAATTTCTCAATATTACCCTGGTATCCGGATATGTAATCCTGAATTTTACTTTTCAGCTGAGCTTTATGTCCCGCTACAATAATCTGGATATATAAAGGGAAAAAGACCTCCCCATTTATAGATTTTGACTTTGCTCTTTTATTCAGGTAATGTTTTACCGTGATCTTCCCCATAACATATTTAGCTGATAATTAGAGGGCAAACCAAATTGCCCCATCTATAAAAATACAAAACCCCTATAAATATGTCAATTAATAATCCTTTTTTTTAGCTATTAAAAGGTTTTTGTAAAGCCCCGCTCGCTAAAAAAATATAAATACTTCTGCGAAGGGCAAATCAACCCTTAATTAAACACCCCCTTCGTATGATTAAAAAGTTTAAAAAACAGATTATTGCTGAAAAAAGAAGCACCATTAAAACAGAAATTCTTCGTTCTTTGTCCTTAAATCAGGCAGTAAAATTTCCTTAGATTTGGTATATTGTCATGCGAAAACTTAAAACAGCTAAAAAATGAAAAAGATTATACTTCTGTTCATCATGATCATCAGTTTCAGTTTATTTTCCCATTCAAAAACCAAGGAACCAGAAATGAAAGGTAAAAAAGTATTATTTGTTTATGGGGGCTGGAAAGGCCATGAACCGGAAAAATGCAGGGATATTTTTGTCCCTTGGATGGAATCCAAAGGAGCTGAAGTTATAGTCTATGATAATCTGGATTGCTATACTGACTCGGTTCTGATGTCAGGATTGGATCTAATTGTACAGATCTGGACCATGGGAACCATTAGCCGCGAGCAGGAAAAAGGGCTTCTGGAAGCCGTAAAGCGTGGGGTAGGAATTGCTGGTTGGCATGGGGGACTGGGGGATGCATTCAGAAATAATACCGAATACCAGTTTATGGTTGGCGGACAGTGGGTTGCCCATCCCGGGGGAGTTATCGATTATGAAGTGAATATCCGGGATAAAAAAGATCCGGTTACCCGTGGATTAAAAGATTTTAAAATGAAATCGGAGCAATATTATATGCATGTGGATCCTGCAGTGAAAGTTCTGGCTACCACAACTTTTAAAGCGGATCATGCTAGCTGGGTGAAAGGCTCTGTAATGCCGGTTGCCTGGAAAAAAACCTATGGTAAGGGCCGTGTTTTTTATAATTCTCTGGGACATGTAGCATCAGACTTTGATGTGCCTGAAGCCCTGGAAATTATGAAAAGAGGGATAATCTGGGCAAGTGAAAGCCTTTACGGGGAAACAGAAGACTGGCTTGACCCGGTTTATTAAAATCAGACGTCCCGGTAATTCTCATATTTCCTGATCGGTCAGAAGGCCATGGAACCGGCTTTATTGCTGTATAGCCGGCCAGGTTCTTAATATTATCTTATGATCAGTCGTGAACTTTGAATCCTGTCATTTGAATGAATTCTGATAATATATACCCCTTTGCTGAAGGTTTCTGTTGAAAGAGGAAGGGTCATATTTGTCTTTCCACCGGAACGGAACACCAGCTTTCCTTCCATGCTGAAAATACTGATGGTAGAATTCTGAGCTTGCTCAGCATTGCTGAAATCAATATTTACATAATCACGGGCAGGATTTGGGTAGATACTTATTTCTGAAGAAATTCCGGCAAGATTTTCTGTTGTATTCGGTTCACCTTCATCTGCAAAAGGAGATCCCCAATAATTTACAGAGCTGGTCCAGTACCAGCCATGGGCAGGATTTTCAACCGGATTTAATTCAGTCGGGACCATGGTTTTTCCTGTCCCTGAAACTCCTGCAGGCCAGGGATATTCTATAGAATAAGCAAAATGCATTATGATATGGTCATTCCGGTCGAACATGATAAATTCTTCTCCAAGATTTTCAAGAAAACCCTGATAGTTCCCATCCGGCTTCATTTTATAATGATTGTAGAAGGAGGTGGGTTTGGAAACAATCACATAAAAGTCATTGGGTGCAAGTATGGTGTTTTCCGGGAAAGTGTATTCAACAGCAGAATCAATTCTCAATCCTGATAAATTAATATAATAATTCCCGGTATTTTTAAATTCGATAAACTCAAATTTCTTTCCTTCTATGGTATCTGTTCCCACTATTTTGTCGAGGGGATGAAAATTCAACTCGGTGATGTGCAAGTTATTATAATCTTCATTTTCCTTCAGGAAAGCGACCTCTTTTAATGCACTCCAGACCCCGTTTTTATAAGTTCTGGATTTAATAATAGAAGTTTGAGTTAAGTTTTGGGTAAAAACGGACCCTGAAAGTTTTGTTGCGTTTTCAGATATAGTTCCCCCAACCTTCCTTGGGTCTGAACCGTCCGTCGTATAATACAATTCATTGGACCCGTTTGGATTGGAAAGCTTCACTTCGGCTGTAGTTGTAAAATAGGTATAGCGGGGACTGATAAATACATTGTTCACGAAGATTTCAGGAGGGTCAATGGGGGTATAAAGTCCTTCATCATCCAATTGTTCTTCCACTATCGCGGTCCGGAAAGGAAAATAATCATCAAGCACCTTGTTAATTTCAGGTATCCAGTTATCATTCCTGGTATAAGGAGAGGCTCCATTTCTGCGGGAATCACCCCATTTGGCAGATTCAGCAATAATAGCTTTATCAATTTGTGCCACCCTTTCATTTAAGCGGATTTCATTTTTTTCCGGACTTAAGGTTCCTCCTTCGCTTAGATGCAACCACGCCCGGTCAATGAATTTCTGTCTGTATTCTGCATTATCAGTTAATCTAAAATGCAACCATTGAGGCTGGAACTTTTCAAATGAAGTTACATTCATTCTCCTGCCATCGCTAAGGCTTCCTATATTTACCCGGTTTTCATTCAATCCTGTTCCCGGTGATCGTGCGTATGAAAACAGGGAGTGTTCTGCATCATGATTAAAAAAACGGAATCCCTCCGCTTTGTATTCCCGGTTATAAATGGCATAAAAATTATTTGGATTATAATTGCTGCTGAATGCGCTTACCGGAGCATCAAAATTACCCGTATAAAAGATTGAAATCATATAGTCGATGAAATTGTCGAGCTCCAGGAGGGTCGTTCCACCAGCAATATCCTGACCAAGATGATTTTTCCCCAACAAGGAGAAAAAGGCAGAATTTCCGACAAACCCATAGTTGCAAGCCTGATATATACTTCTCCAGGCATCTGTATTCCCGTCAGTCGCTTCATTTATATAACCTAAGTCTGTTGAAATTTTCACAACATCATAATCTTCTGTTTCTCCTCCCAGGTAGTCAGATGCATAACTGGCTTCTGATCTTTCCTGTGTTTGAAATAGTCCCCAGTACATCCCATTTAAATAAAGGTGATAATAACGGCTTCGTGTGTAAGGATGCCCCATATCTCTTTGTAAATCCCTTGAAAAAACTTCACGCACCATGGTATTTGCATTATCCCCGTTACTCCAGGCATAATTTTGAGCGGTACGGAGGTCAATATTGTCAAACCTTTTCACTCCTTCGTCTCCAAAAAGAGGATAATACAATTTAGGATTTCCATATTCCGATTTAAAGAGCAGGCGAAATGCATGTTTGGGGAAATAGTCGTGGCGACTCCATCCTCCCCGGATTCTCAAGCCGGCGTTGACATTAAATCCTTCCTGTCCATCAGCAAAGATCAGTTCTGCGGAACATTCTCTTTCCCATTCCGTTCCGTGTCCCATGGCATTCACATAAATACCGGTTGTAGGATCAAACAAATGATCAATATTTGTAATAATGGAAATGGAAGGAATGTCTTTAAATGCAGCTTCAATCTGTCCGGAATAACTGGAGTGATTGATGATCCTGGAGTCCATATCAAGATCGATCAGTTGACCATCCACATTGCCTTCAGGCCAGTCTCCGCCCGGATTAGTCTGTGTTTTCACTTTATCCAGAAAAATAAATGTCCGTGCTACCGGTTTGGAAGGTTTTATTCCATCTTTAAACGCAGCAGCCCTGAGGGTGACAGCAGGTGTTAGCGGACGTAAATAGGCGCTTGCAGGGTTAATTGAAACCACCGTTCCCGAACTGATCTCTCTTCCGGAGACGAGGTCCTGTGGATTTGTTCCATCCAGGGTATAATAAATTCTTACCTCAGGATCGGGATGTGAAATGCTTAAGCCAAAGGGAGAATCGTAGAATCCGGATTCATGACTGAATATTAATCCGAGGCTATCAGAGAATTCCGGAACAATTGCATCTGCACTGATCGATACATCAAAATAGAAATCACTGCTCTCCAGGTTGACATTGAAGCCCTGTACTGCCAGGGTATTTTTTCCTTCCACGAGGATGCCGGGTTCAACAGAAACTATATCTGTTCCCCATACACCATCTGAAATCACAGAAGGGGCAAAGGCATCATTTGCAGGTATGGCAGGAGCGTTTTTTCTCAAAACTTCCGTACCGTTAATCCAGAGGATGAACCCATCATCATAGATGGTATTTATGGTGAGTTTAGTTACCAAATGTGCATTGAAAGCGTTAAAACTTCCGCGGAAATACAAAACAGAATAGTTATAGCGCATATCAGTAATTTGCGTTCCCCCTTCTCCGTCGCCATAGCGGAATGGAGCAACACCCATAGGCCAGGCGCTGTCGTCGAATCCGGGATTCATCCAGTTGGATGGAAGAGAAGCAGCATTGGGAGCTTTTAAAAATTTATAAATAGATCCTTCAGAATGAGAAATCTGGCTCATTAAAGGAAGTGTCAGAACAGAAAAAAATAATATAACTAAAGTAAATGGTCTCATCTTTTTATATACGTAATAAAGGAAGATTTGTTTAAGATTTATTTAAGATTGATAAAGATATATAAAAAAAGTTGAGACCCGGAGATTCGATTGATTTGAGATATTATTGGTAGAGAAGTTTCAGGTCGGCACTCTACGGACGACAGACCCCTGTCAGCAATTGATCACTGACCGCAGTCTTCCCAAATCTACTTTTCCTGCTCGCGGTTTGAAAAAATCAATTTTCAGCTTATCTTTGCGCTTTGAAATCCGAAGCTTTAGCGAAGGATTTCAATGTAGAAAGAAGCTTTAGCGAAGGATTACAAAAAGCATGTAAAGAAAAAGGCTCCATAGTTCAATGGATAGAATAGCGGTTTCCTAAACCGTAGATCCAGGTTCGATTCCTGGTGGAGCTACTCTACTTTCCCCGAAAACTCTTCTGAACTCAAGATTGGGAGGGTTTGTTTATTTTGATGTCAGTTTAGGATTCAATAGAATTAGCCTTCCATTCCATATTTTTTTTAAATTCTCAATTAATTTTTACTTCTCTTAATTTGCACATTCCGACTTAAATGATCACTGCTCAATATACTCCGGTACGAGCTGTTCCTATTGACAGAATTTTCCAGATAAACATAGAAGGGTTTTCAAAAAGACTTAATTCAGGCAAAACGGAATGAATGATTGAATCTTCCAGTCTCAACAAAGGATAAAGCCTTTTGTGCCGGAAGCTAAAAATAAGAAGAAAATCAGGTGTGAACAGGATTTATACCCCTTTTAATAACTGGTATCATCGAGCTTCACTTTTCCCTGCTCGATCAGTTGCAGCACGGCGACGGCGGTGATCGGTTTCGACAAACTGGCGATTCGAAACAGACTGTCCGGCTGGACTGGCTGCTGCTGGGCGATGTCGGCATAGCCGTAGCCACGGGCAAAGACGACCTTGC
>CBDUPM010000053.1:0-10483 GCA_965369105.1 uncultured Bacteroidales bacterium
GAGTTTGGAAAGCATATACAAGAACATATCGATGTTTACGGTGCAAATAATCACAAAAGGTTAACCGGGCTTCACGAAACTCAATCTATTGATAAATTCAGTTACGGTGTATCCGACCGTGGAGCATCTATCAGAATTCCGGTTTCTACAGTTGAAGGAGGTTGGAAAGGAAGACTGGAGGACAGACGTCCCGCGTCCAATGCAGATCCTTATAAAGTTGCAGCCAGAATTGTAAAAACAGTTAAGGCAGCGAAAGTTTAAAAGCTTAGCAATGATATAATAAAGGCGGTTTCTAATCTGGAACCGTCTTTTTTTATGAAAAAAGTTTAGCCTGCAGACAGGAAAAAGAAAAATTAAAATTTTAATAAGGATTCATTGATTACCAGATATAATCCGTAGAGGTATTGCATTTTTTGCAATGAAGTGTCATAATAGCCTTCAAATCGAATGCTGAAGCTACTTGATTTTGAAATTGATTTTCCAAGACCGGCTTTTAATAACAGCATGCTTTTGAAATCGACCGAATTATTATCACCACAGAAAAGAAGAGGATTTCCTTTTATGGATTCCCAGTTGCTGCCATAGAAATATCCCAGGGATAATGAAAGCATTTCTCCGGTGATATTTCCCTGACCTAAAAACGCAAGGCCACTCTCCTGATTTCCTGCATCTCCCTCGAGGAAAACCAGGCCATTTACATCCATTATATCAAAGATGGAAGTATTAACATCCCTTCTATATATCAGACCGCTTGAGAAATCGGTAATTGTTTCTACCGGCTGGTTTCTGATATTTATCTGACCCCCTTTATGATTTGCCATGAAATATAGCGGAATCAGGAATTCCTGATTTTCATTTTTTATTAATGAATATTTTCCGGAAAAGGAAAAGCTGAATTCTTCTCTGAAGGGATCTCCTTTTTCAATAAATCTTTCCCAGTCAATCCATGTTCTGGTATGCCACCTTCCGGAAGAATAATTTATTAGAACTCCATTCATCACGAGATCAGTAAAATGAATCTCTCTTGCCAGTAATGCTTCCGGCAATTGATGATAATCGCCTCCATTATATGATCCAATTAAAATATTACCCTTTTCAGTGAAGTCATATTTAATGTTGAAAAAAGGCTCAAGTTGATTAAATCCATCCTGTCCGTGAAATTTAAGAAAGTGCAATCCTCCTGAAACAGAAAGCTCAGAATTGAAACGATATTTAATAGCGGGCTGGAAAAAATTTCCGGGTAAGGTATAACCCTCTTCATCGGTTGAAAAGTATTCGTTATTATGAAAGAAACCAGCCGCCTTCAAACTTAAAATAAAAGCGGATGTGTCTGCTATGGGATCTCTTGTAAAAAATTCCGAATGAAACTGGCATTCGGCGATTACCGGGAAGATAACAAGCAATAGTATAATAATTTTTTTCATAGTTGCAGTAATTTTAATCAGCGGTCATCAGTTCAGGGTCTGCCGCTCTTCCTCTCTCTCCCTCTCATTTTAACTCCCGATAACTTGCCCAGACTTCAGTGGAAAAAGGCAAGTCTTGTCTTTATTTACTTGTGCTTACCCTTTTTACAGGCAGGCTCTTTACAATTATCAAATTAACCCCTTACCCTTATTTTCTCCCATATGCCAAAATAGTATTGTTTAGTTCGTGAATAATTTCTTTTTTAAATTTTTCCGGCTTTAATACTTTTACATCCTGTCCCATTGCCAGGATTAAGGATTTAAATTCATAGGTCGGATGTAAACGGTAACTGAAAATGACGAAGTCTTTTTCTTCTTTTTCAATATACTGACTTTCATGAAGCGGTTGGGTAATCAAATATTTTGCCTGGTGGCTGCTAACCTCAATATGAATCTCCGGAGGGTCACCAATGGGAGAGATTACTCCTACCGTATTTTTAAAATATTCTGACGCGGAAAAGTTTTTTTGGATATAATGGTTTTCTGTTGGGTTTATTTCCCAGATCCTGTCCAGGCCATAGGTTCTGATTTCCTGTTTGGTGTCATTAAGGCCAATCAGGTACCATCTGCCCTTAAATTCTTTGAGCAGGTATGGATGAACCAGGATAAAATAAGGTTTATCTTCATAAAAAGGAAGATAGTATAATCGAATTACTTTCTTTTCTTTAATAGATTTTATAAGGGGTGCTAAAAACTTGCCTCCCCCAAAGTCCGCCGGTGTTTCTGAACTTACAAAATCAGGAGACTCTAAATTATCTCCCGCCTCCTTTATCTGAATAGTATCAACAAGTTTCTGAATAATTCCTTTCAGCCCGGAGAATTTTTTATGATTTCCCAGAAAATCTAAATACCTGATACATTGTTTTAGCACCTCTTTTTGACTTTTATTCAGGGATAGTTTTTGGATGGAAAACCCCGAATCAGAATAAGACCATTTGTTTTCATTTTCATGAAAGATAATAGGCGCAGAATATCCATCATCCGAGGAACTTATCATCCATTCAATATCTGTTTTTAGCTGATGCTTCCTGTCGATCCCTTCTTCATATAAATCCGCACAGGCCTCTATGATTTCATCAGAAGTGACTTTTGCTTTTGTACTAAGCAGTGAATCAATACTCAGATAACGCAGTAAACTATGAAGGTCTTTGCTCATTGGCTCAAAAGTGTGGAAGTAAATTTAGCAAATATTAGCTAGTAACTGAAGCCATGAGATCATCTTAGCGAAAATTGCTGGTTGTTATTTGAAAAAGCCCTGATTTTTTGAACTTTCAACAGCTATCATGGTTTATTATGTTAGCTAAATCTTTATTATGATAAAAAATTCAGCCATCCTGTTTTTAGCCATTTTATTTTCAACTTACAGCTATTCTCAATCCGGTCAAATCGAAGGCAGGATTATGGACCTAAAAACTGGTGAACCTATACCCTTTGCCAATATCCTTATTTTTAAAGCTGATGATAGCGAGGCTTCCGGAGGTATGCTGGGAAATGACAAGGGAAACTTTAAGATTTCCGGGCTTGAGTTTGGCAGTTATAAGCTGGTTGCAGGATTCATTGGTTATGAGCCTGATACGATCCGGGATATCATTCTTACTTCTCAATCACCTTTCAAAAATACCGGAAATATCGGCCTCGATGTTTCCCCCCTTGCCCTGGAAGAGGTTAAAATCACGGAAATGGCTTCCACTTCTCTAAGTCGCATCGACCGAAAAATATACCGTGCATCAGATTTTGAAACAGCCAGCGGAGGTTCTGCAGTTGACATTTTAAATAAACTACCTTCTGTAGGGGTAAGTCCTGATGGTATTGTTACGGTAAGGGGCACCGATGATTTCATTGTTTACCTTAATGGTAAGCCTACATTTTTGGATGCTTCTGCTATGCTGAGTCAAATCCCTGCCGACGCAATTATTAAGATTGAAGTCATTACCATTCCTTCTGCAAAATATGATGCCCAGGGAAAAGGAGGTATTATCAATATCACCACCAGGCAAAAAGGACAGGATGGATTTTCCCTTTTAGCAAACTCCATGGGAGGCGGGGGACCCTGGAATCATTTTAATGATGAAATAAGCGGTTTTGCTCAGAATGATAATCGCTATGCTCTTGGCTTAAACATGATCTATTCGAAAAATAAGTTTTCGGCATATGGCGGGATTTATGCCAATCGAAGAAATGTTAACGGAGCGAGGACGGGTGATGCCAGGTTGTTGCAAACCGACGGATCATATTTTCATATGGTTGCCGGTGGAGAGCGGCCGGAATGGTATATTTCTCAGTCGGTAAATGCCGGGATTGAATACCATTTGAATGACCATACGCAGATCAGTATGAGCTATTATTACGGGAAGCGTCAGGATGGAAGGTCAGCATTCTACGTGTATAATACTTTCTTTGGGGCAAAAGATAAATCTGAATTATCAGGAGTACCTGTGCTGGAAAATTGGATATATAATCCCAATACAGACGACAGATATGGAAACTTTCAGACTTTAAACATAGAGTATTCCACTAGTTTCAACCACAATTCAGAACTTAAACTTTCTGCCCTGGCGGAAAACTCTGGTCTCAGCCGGGAACTCAACAACCAGGATTTTGATTTTGACAGGCCATCCAATGAAATTGGTAGTTTGAGAGAGCATTTTCTCCAGGTGGATGATACTCCATTGGAAGCTTACAGGTTATCGGTCGATTATATATTAAGCATAAAAAATTCACATGAACTTTCTTTTGGTTTTCAACCCAGCTTTTTTTCAATTTCAGGAGCATTTAGCTACGACACACTGGGCATTGCAGGGAATGTCTGGAATGATTATTCCGGACTTGAAAATGCGATTGATTTGCAAAGGAATATATATGCAGCCTATATAGAATATGCAGGGAAAATTGGAAAGCTTGACATTATGCACGGACTCCGGATGGAGTATACCGATCAATTGATGAAAATTGAAAATCCCGATTACTTCAGTATTTTCGAACGGGCCGCAGACCCTGAATATGACGTAAACAAACTGGATCTTTTTCCATCTCTTCACCTGGAATATAATTTTTCAGAACGCACCAGTTTAAGCTTAGCCTCTTCCCGCCGGATCAGCAGACCACCCATTAAAAACATGGCCCCGTTTCTGTACCGTAGACATTTTGAAGTATACGTGGTGGGGGATCCGGCCCTTGAACCGGAAAACCTATCTTTGATAGAATTATCCCTGAATCAAAAAATAGGGAAGCAAAGTCTTAGTCTTACAGGCTTTTACAGAGGAATTGACAATGCGGTTTTCAGGGTGAATACCGTTTTTGAAGAGGAGAATGTTCTTATCAGAAGTTATACGAACTCCGGAAATACGCGATCGCTTGGGGCAGAGTTAAATGCTAATATCGAAGCGGGAAACCGGGTGAAATTTTTCATAGGAGGCAGTTTATACGATTATCGGATTCAGGGAGATATTTTTGGATTCAGCGAAGATAACAATAGTACAAACTGGACATTGAAGAGCAATATGAATCTTATCATTACGAAAAGCCTGAAGCTGAATGTCGACCTGGATGTCAGGTCAGCTACGGTTACAGCACAGGGAAGAAATGAACTTTTTTACATGTCTAACACAGCTTTAAATTACACTCCGGGAAAATTGAAAGGATGGAGTTTTAGTGCGAAAGTACTGGATATTCTGGGGTCTAATATTACCGGACTGAATACCAGGGCCTTTGATAGCGGAGGACAACAAATATTTTTCCAGGAAACCGAATATTTACGTTTTGGGCCAATAGCTGAACTGGGCATCAGCTATAATCTGAACATGAAAGGAAAGCAGGGTAATAAAGCAGACAGCGAATTTGGCGAAAAAGAATTTTAAAAGAAACGACAATTGAATAATTTTATTGATAAATCATAAATCAGAATACTATGACAACAAGAAGTGCAAAATCAGTATGGAATGGGACCCTGAAAGAAGGAAAAGGGCAAATGAATTTCAGCAATTACAATGGACCTTTTACTTTTGCTTCAAGATTTGAAGAAGGTAAGGGAACAAACCCGGAAGAGCTTGTAGCAGCAGCTCACGGAGGATGTTATTCCATGTTTCTTTCAGCTTTGATAAGCGGAGAAGGACTAAATCCTGAAAGCATTGAAACAGAAGTAACTGTTGAATTAGGAGGTGATGATACCGGTCCGTGTATAACCCGCATTAAGCTGGAATGCCAGGTAAAATGCAGTGGCTTGAGTGAAGAGAAATTTAAAGAACTTTCGCTTGCAGCGAAAGAAAAATGCCCCATTTCAAGATTGTATGAAGGAGGAACGGCTAAAATTGAATTAAATGCTGGTTTATTGAATTAGGGGAATATTTTTTACTTTGGAATTCAGGCCTGAAAAGAAGGACCCATTTGGAAGATTTCAAACCGGTTTTGCCTTACATCCTGTAAATTGGTTTTAGAAGAGAGTTTATTAATGAAGATCAGCTTAACTTTAAAAACTATTGAGCCAGGCTCGGGCACTCTCCGGGGTTGAAAAGACTTTCACCTTATACTTTTTAACCGGACTTATTTTTTCGTATAACATCAAAAGGGCTGTATCCATCGGATCATCCACAATGACGGCATCGATTATATAGGGATGGTAATCCGTAATATTTTTTGTGGCTTCCACTACCGCTTCAAGGTTTTCCGGGTCAACTGAAAATTTAGCCTTTCTGCTGTCAGAGAGAATTTTTAGTGTTCCCGGCATTTCCAAATCAAAATCGGACAGGGTAATATAATTGAGAACTTCTTCCAGGCTTATGTTCCCTTCAAAAACTGTTTCTAATATTCCGTCCTTCTGATTATAATTAGTTGTGATCATAAATACATTGAAAAAATTGACTTAGCCAAATTATAAACAATAATAAAGACAGACAAAAAGAATAAACGGAGTTATGAACATTTCATCAATACTTTTTTACTTGTAAACCTCATTTAAATAGTTTTTCTTGTTTTTACTGACAACCTGGAAATATTCTTTTATTCAGCCAATACTTTAAAAGGTCAGATTGGAATATTATAAAAGATTACCGAATTTAATTCCAAAATATATTTTTCTGGGTGAAACCGGGCCGTAAATATAAGCAGGATCACGATCCATTCCCCTGTCAAAGTCATTTTGATAAGAATTAAAAATATTCTTTATTCCGGTTGAAAATTCAATGGATATATCATTTAATTTTTTTGTGTAACTGATTTTTGCTCCCAGGTCAAAAAACGGATTTGAATTTCTTAATTCCCCATCCGGATTTTCAGGCCCAAAATAGGGTGTAAGCATTTTCCCGGTATAATTTGCTGTACTGGAGAAACATATACTTTTATAAAAATCCCAGTCGAAAGCAAAAAAACCATAATGATTGGGTGTTCGGAAAAAGCTTTTCTCATTAAAATCATCCTGTGCTACTTCAAATTCACTGGTTTGAATTGTAAATCCGGAGCTAAAGAAAAATTTCCCAAGGGGCTTTAATTTGAGTTCCATATTTATTCCCCTGACCACAGCGCCAGCTTCGGAATTTATCCTGGTATAAATAACGGTTCCCATTTCATCGGGAATCCCATAGCTATTTGCAAATGCATTGAAAAGTTTCGTGTAAAAACTTTCAAAAAGAAATGCCGTGGATACGGTTCCAATTAAACGGTTATAGTCGAAGGAAGTCATCAGGCTATGGCTGGTTTCCTGCCTGAGATCAGGAGCATTCACATGTATAACCCGGCGCGAACCGGAAGTTTCAATATGAAGATCTTCGTCGAAAACCTGGGGAGCTCTGTATCCCTGGGAATAGCTTAGCCGAAATTTCAGATCACTTAGTATATCATACATAATACTGACTCTGGGGCTTAGAACATTACCTGAATTTGTTTGCCCGCCCGGAGCCTGGTCTGATATCCTATAATGGTCGAATCTTATTCCTGTAGCAATTTTTAATTTAGTGAGTTTTAATTCGTACTGAGCGAATATTCCTGAGGTAACCGATGACTGGTCGGTAACAATAGTATTGTCTGCGTGACTAATTTCAATGCTTGTGTCATTTACGATACTATATACTGAATAGCCCAGTTTTTGGTCGATAAGATAATCAGCCGTACTTTCAACCCCCGCAATGAGACATGATTTTCCAAAGTTTGCTTTATATTGCACACCTGCATGGATTGAATTGTCTTTCGAATGACCATAATCACTTAATGACTTTCCTGCCCCATAATAGGAATCTCTTTCAAGGAACTGGCCGGATGCATAAACGGAAAGTAAGTCATAATCCCTGAAAAAACGTTCATAACTAATTCCTGCAACCTGCATATTATGAGTCAGGGCTTCCGCAATATCTCTTTCATGTAATGGATATTCCTGTTTGTTACCTCCATTCCTTTCCTCATTAATGGTAAAGAAATCGATTGCCAGTTTATCACGGTATCCAATGCGATGAAACACCCTGGCTCCGATGGTCAGGTTTTCAATTGGGGAGATTTCAGAAAAACCATCATTATTTGCATCAAACAGATTTCCATTTCGGGAGAAACCATAGAGCGACACACCGGTTTTTTGATCATTTGATACAACAGAAGTATTTAAATTTACGGAATAAGCAGAGGCAACTCCCCCTGAACCTTCAACACCCAGGCCTGTGAGAGAATAATTGGAACCAATCTCATATGAATTCACTTTAGGATCTTTCAGAATGAGGTTTATGGTTCCCGCAATGGCATTGCTTCCAAAAAGAGCAGAACCTCCTCCTCTTACAACTTCAACCTTCTCAATCATATTGGTTGGAATTAATTCCAGGCCATAAACTCCTGCCAGGCCACTGAAAACAGGTCGGCTGTTTATTAAAATCTGTGAGTAAGGTCCTTCCATACCATTCATTCTTACCTGAGAGAAACCACAATTTTGACAATTATTTTCGAGGCGGAGTCCGGGAGAAAAATTCAGGCTCTCTCCCAGGGTCACAGACTGTGAAATATCAAATATCTTTTCAGAAATTGTATTCACAATAAGGGTTGCATCTTTTCTTTTCTGTTCGGCACGATCGGCAGAAACCACCACTTCGTTGATATTCATTACATCTTTTTCAAGATCAAATTTTATTTCAATGGTTTTCCCGGTTTCTAACGATACCCTTTGTTCCTGTGGCTTAAACCCCATATTGCTGACGGAAAGGGTGTATTCCCCTGTGGGCAGATTAATAAGCTGGTAATGACCTGTTTGGTCAGTAAGGGTGCCAATACTTGTACCCTTAAGACTAACGGAGGCATAAAGAAGGTGTTTGCCTTCGCTGGTAACATGCCCCACAATATTGGCATCCGTTTTTATTTTTTGAGAATATAAATTGTGAAAAATGAAAAGTAAAATAATGGGAATAAGAATATCAATCTTTTTCATAAAATCATTTTGATATTGAATAGCAAAAACAATTAGTAAAGACTTCGATGAATTCTGAAAAGTAAACAGGGTAATTCTCCCTGTTTATAAAACAATAAATGAATTTATATTGAAGGAGGTGCCCTTCCGGAAAGTAAGGACAGAAAAGAGAAAGGAACTATTTTATTTCTGTTGAAATTAGGATGTTTTATACGAAATATACCGTAAAATGATATAATCACAAAGGCAGAAAAGAATATTAGGTTTAAGTTTTCCAAAAAGAGAAACTCAAAAATTGAATGATGATGGGATTTATGGGGGGAAGAATCATTTGATTTGTTAAATGGATGAGCGTGAGTAAGTACAGAGCCATTTTCAAGCTTATGAGAATGGGTATATATCCCTTTGTTAACAATAAATATTCCCATAACAACAATCATTGTCAGCGAGAATACATTTATTGTGATTTTTCTAACAGAAGAATTCATGGCTGTAAAAGTAAAAAGATAAGCGACAATTCAAATCACTATTAGTAGGTATTAATTAGAATTTTTAAATAGGGGTTTGATCTTTATCTTTTATCTAGATTGCAGCATGTGATTTTTATAGTATTGGCTTTAGCTTATTTGTTTTTCATTATTCTGATCCCGGGGCTGTAGAATGAATTTTATATGGCTGTAAAATTGTACTTTTCGCTCCGTCATTTCAGCCATTTTATTATTGTCCCAATATTTTCGCATCCACAAAAAAGATTGCTTCCAGTTTAATCTGATAATCGGAAGTAATCAGTTCATCTGTAACCGTATTTAATCTCAGACTAAATTCATCTTTTTTTATATATTCTTTAAGGTCTGTATCCGCGGTCTCCAGGCTTAACATTGAGCCAATATCTTCCGGTATGTCGGTTTTCCATGAAATAATTTCTTCAGAAAGCCCTTCAGCAACGATATAAATATTAATAGATTCCAAAAAACTAAAATCGGCATTTGAAGGTGAGCTTATGCTAAGGTTTAAGCTTTTCAATATAATCTCCTCCACTTTATCTTTATGGGTGTTATTTACGGCAAATTCGGATTCAGAGTCAGATTCAATATCCGGAGTTAGTAAATTGAAAGGTAAATTAATCACAGTTGATGACGGAATCACAATTGTTGCCGTATAATCCATTTCAAACTGGGTCAGTTTATCGATTTTTTTACATCCGGTAAGGAGGGTTAGAAAAATCACGAAAAATATATATCCTCTTGTCATTTTCTCATTTTTTAATTTAGGCTAAAATTAACATTTTTTAATCGGCTTCTTCGCCTTAGTATTAGGTTGTTTCAATTTCAATAATCCCGGATAAAAGTCTTGTACGTTTTTTTCATCATCCTGCCATCAACTGATTGACCGGCGGAAATTAGTATCCTATGGATATCTTACTGATAGTTATTATTCCTTTGGTGATGATCTTCCGGGGCTTACCGATCCCTTATTCTGTGCTCTTTCTCCTTCGTCGAAACAGCTACGAATAATGGGTCGGCATAAACTTCTCGCCCTTTTGGGCACAAAAAAAAGGCCTTGCTAACGCAAAACCTTTTTGTTGACCCGCCAGGGCTTACCGATCCCTTATTCTGTGCTCTTTCTCCTTCGTCGAAACAGCTACGAA
>CBDUPM010000054.1:0-10280 GCA_965369105.1 uncultured Bacteroidales bacterium
AGAAGTACTGAAAACCTTCATCGGCGAACAGGAACAAATACCTCCTGTATTTTCGGCGAAAAATATAAATGGAAAAAGAGCCTACACATATGCCAGAAAAGGCAAAGAAATTGAAATGAAACCCAATTGGATAAATATTTCCGGTATTGAATTACTTAACTTCGATCTGCCGAAAATAAACATCAGGGTTTCCTGCAGTAAGGGAACCTATATACGATCGCTGGCAAACGATATTGGATCGGCCCTTGGATCGGGAGGTCACCTGGTTAAGCTAAGAAGAACAAAAATCGGCAATTATAAAGTTGAAGAAGCACACAAAATAAATGAATTTGAAGAAATGATGAAAAACATGTAACTTTTTTCAATTTCTTACGTATAACGCGCATTAAATTAGTATCTAAATATTTTCTTTCAGTTATGAAATTATCACAGTACAAGTACAATCTCCCTACAGAATTAATTGCAAATTATCCTTCTGAGAACAGGGACGAGTCCAGGTTAATGGTATTAAACCGTGAAACCGGCGATATTGAGCATAAGGTTTTTAAAGACATAATAAATTATTATGACGATAAAGATGTTATGGTCTTTAATAATACCAAAGTATTTCCGGCCCGTCTTTATGGAAATAAAGAAAAAACAGGAGCTGAAATAGAAGTTTTTCTGCTTAGAGAACTTAACAGGGAACAAAGGTTATGGGATGTTCTTGTTGATCCTGCCAGGAAAATAAGAATTGGAAACAAATTATATTTTGGCGAGAATGATATTCTTGTAGCGGAAGTAATTGATAATACCACCAGCAGGGGAAGAACTCTCCGGTTTTTATTTGACGGTGATTATGAAGAGTTCAAAAAAACTCTTTATAGCCTGGGAGAAACACCTCTGCCTAAATTTATTAAACGTGAAGTTGAACCCTCTGACAAGGACCGGTACCAGACCATTTTTGCCGAACATGAAGGGGCCGTTGCAGCTCCGACTGCAGGAATGCATTTCAGCCGTGAATTGTTAAAAAGACTGGAAATAAAGGGTGTTGACTTCTCATTTATTACGCTCCATGTCGGACTTGGAAATTTCAGAACAGTGGATGTTGAGGACCTGACCAAGCATAAAATGGATTCTGAAAGAATAATTATTCCGGACGAGGCATGTAATATTGTAAATACAGCGAAAGACAGGAAAAATCATGTTTGTGCGGTAGGAACAACGGTATTGAGAACACTTGAGAGTTCTGTTTCTACAGCCGGACATCTAAAGCCTTTTAATGGCTGGACTAATAAATTCATTTTCCCTCCTTATGAATTCTCCGTGCCCACCAGTATGGTCTCCAACTTTCATTTACCCGTTTCTACTCTACTCATGATGGTTTCAGCTTTTGCCGGATACGATTTCCTTATGAAAGCTTATAAAATCGCCATAAAGGAGAAATACCGTTTTGGCACCTATGGAGATGCCATGCTAATCTTATAGCAAATGCCTGTAATAAATTCCATTGTTAACTGGTTAAATATTAAACGGATCTATAATATTGATCTGTTTATGAAGTATCCATTTAATGTTCAGAATGAAACATTCACAAAATTGGTTTCATTCGCCAGTGAAACAGAATGGGGTTTAAAATACGGCTACCATGAGGATATGTCCATCGAGGAATTTCAGAAAAATGTACCGGTTCAAAGCTATGAAGATGTAAAACCATTTGTTGATCGGTTGCGGGACGGTGAGCAAAACCTTTTGTGGCCAACAGAAATCAAATGGTTTGCAAAATCTTCCGGAACAACCAATGAGAAAAGTAAATTTGTTCCTGTCAGTAATGAATCACTTGAAGATTGCCATTTCCGTGGAGGCAAGGATGTTATGGCTATTTATTGCGACAATTACCCTGATACCAATGTACTCAAGGGTAAGGCATTGACTCTTGGCGGAAGTCATCAGATAAATAATTTCAGTAACCAGTCCTTTTATGGAGACTTATCAGCAATATTAATTGAAAACCTTCCTTTTTGGGCTACATTTATTCGAACACCTTCCTCGAAAATCGCCCTCATTCCGGAATGGGAAAAAAAACTTGAACAGTTAACCCGGCACACGGTCGAAGAAAATGTTACCAGTATCTCAGGTGTTCCTTCGTGGATTCTTGTCCTGATCAAATATATCCTTGAATTCACAGGAAAAAATAATATCCTGGAAGTATGGCCGGAACTTGAATTATTCACCCATGGGGGTGTGAGCTTCCTTCCTTACAAAGATCAATTCAAAAATTTAATTCCTTCTGAAAATATGCGCTATATGGAAACCTATAACGCTTCTGAAGGATTTTTCGGAATTCAGAATGATCCCTCTTCAAATGATATGCTCCTGATGCTGGATTATGGGATATTTTATGAATTTATCCCCATGGAAAATTTTTATGATGCCAATCCCCCGGTTTACAGCATTGCTGATGTAGAGATTAATAAAAATTATGCCATTCTGATTTCAACAAACTCCGGATTGTGGAGATATATGATTGGGGATACCATCTATTTCACTTCATTATATCCGCATAAATTTAAAATCTCAGGTCGCACCAAACACTTTATTAATGCATTTGGGGAAGAAGTAATTATCGATAATGCAGAAAAAGCCCTGCTGGAAGCCTGCAAAAAAACGGGAGCCATTGTTAAAGAGTATACGGCCGCTCCTATATATATGGGTGAACACTCAAAAGGTTCTCACGAATGGTTGGTTGAATTTGAAAAGGAACCCAATGATAAATCACTTTTTAATGAAACTCTTGATTTAGCATTGCAAAAATGTAATTCAGATTATGAAGCGAAAAGATACAAAGATATTACCCTGGTAGCTCCAACCATAAGACATCTGGCCCCCGGTTCATTTTATAAATGGTTTCAGTACAAAGGAAAGCTGGGAGGACAAAATAAAATGCCCAGGTTATCAAATGACCGGAAATATGTAGAGGAAATGCTGAAGTTGATTTAAATTTGAATACCGCTTTTTTACCTGTTTCGAAAGCCTCATCATCCATATCCGGGCATCAGTCTTATCCTCCTGACCATAAAGAAAGCTATAAATTAAAATATTGGAATTCAGATCTTCAATTGTTGTAATTCCATTCTGGCTAATTAAAATAAAGGTGACTTTTTACTTCTTTTTTCACAATAAATACAGTTAAAAATTATCATTTTAAATCATCTTACTGTATATTTAAAGTTTAATTGGAAAGTCTATATGGAAGATAATCAGAAACCTCAAAACATGCATATCGCAATTGCCGGAAACATTGGATCCGGCAAAACTACTTTAACTGGTTTATTGGCCAAACACTACAACTGGGAAGCTCAGTATGAAGATGTGGATGACAATCCCTATCTGAATGATTTCTATGAAGATATGCAAAGATGGTCCTTTAATTTGCAGATATATTTCCTGAATAGCCGGTTTAGCCAGATTGTTCAGATACGGCAATCAAACAAGACCGTCATTCAGGACAGAACCATTTATGAGGATGCCTTTATTTTTGCTCCAAACCTTCATTCCATGGGCCTGATGAGTACCAGGGATTTTGAAAATTATTTTGCCCTTTTTAACTTAATGTCCTCTCTCATTCAACCACCCGATTTACTTATTTACTTAAGAGCAAATATTCCGACACTTGTTAATCAGATTAACAACCGTGGACGTAAATATGAGAACAATATCAGGCTGGATTATCTGAGAAGACTGAATGAAAGGTATGAAGCCTGGATAGAAACCTATAACCTGGGAAAGCTTCTTATCATAGATGCCGATAAATATAATTTCCCTGACAGTAAAGAAGATTTAAGCAAGGCAATTGACAATATAGACGCTCAGTTGCACGGTTTGTTTTAAGCAGGAATATCCGGTTTATAATCTTTGTATTTTTCCCTGATTACTTCAAGTAAATCCATAATTTCTTCTACTTCTATAGTGGTCAGAAGTTTTAAGCGCATTTCCTTAAAATGAGGAAGCCCTTTGAAGTAGTTTGAGAAATGTCTTCTCATTTCATAAATGCCAACAGGTCCTTCTTTAAACTCAAGGGATTTTTGAAAATGTTCCTTTGCCAGATCCACCTTATCATTTACATCAGGTTCCTCCAGGATTTCCCCGGTAGAAAGAAAATGTTTTATATCTCTGAACAACCAGGGTTTACCCACTGCTGCCCTGCCTATCATAATAGCATCCACATTATATTGATCAAACATATATTTTGCCTGTTCCGGACTAATAATGTCCCCATTCCCAATAATAGGTATTTTGATTGCCGGATTATTCTTTACCTCCCCAATCAGAGTCCAGTCTGCCCTCCCTTTATACAATTGGTTCCGGGTTCTCCCGTGAATCGTCAGAGCCTGGATTCCCAGGTCCTGCAGCATTAAACTCACTTCCTTAATATTCTTATTTTCCTCATCCCAACCCAGCCGGGTTTTAACGGTAACCGGCAAATGAGTTGCATCAACAATGGCTTTGGTCATCTCCATCATCAGGGGAATATTTCTGAGCATTCCTGAACCTGCACCCCTGTTAGCGATTTTTCTTACCGGACATCCAAAATTGATATCAATGAGATCGGGATTTGCCTGTTCAGCCATCTGGGTTGCCTCCACCATAGATTCGGTAATGTGACCATAAAGCTGAATCCCAATCGGACGTTCATAATCAAAAATATCCAATTTCTTAACCGACTTTTTCCCATCCCTGATGAGTCCGTCAGAAGAAATAAATTCAGTATAAACCATATCGGCACCAAACTTTTTACAAATATATCTGAAGGACGGATCTGTTATATCTTCCATCGGCGCCAGGAATATCGGTCTTTCCCCCAGATCTGTTTTTCCAATCTTCACTTATCCAAAATTATGGTTACTTTTGCCTGCAAAATTATAAATAATCGCGATATGTTTCGAGTGAATCTGGAAAACAGGAGATTTTCAGAACAATTTATATTCATCCTGCTCATTGTTTTGGGCTCCTGGTTATTTTTTCAGGTTATTAGTCTGCTAACCGGACTATGGATATTTAATATCGGGATGGGCGAAGTTCCTACATTGATCGATAACCTGGACGAACCTAATACCATTAATTTCCTCAAGTACATTCAGACCATCAGCTCTATCGGGCTTTTTGCTGTTCCATCACTGATCATTGCATCGATGATGGGCAAACGAACAGGAGAATATCTTGAACTCGACCGGTTTCCGGCTTATTCTGTTATTATCCTTGCCTCCCTTATAATGGTTTTATCGCTTCCCTTAAACAATCTCCTTTCCTTTTGGAATTCACAACTTCAATTACCTTCCGGCCTGAGTTCAGTGCAGGAATATTTTGAAAATAAGGAAGAACAGGGAGGGGAATTAATGAAATCCTTCCTGGACAATCCTTCCAAAACTGCTCTGATTATAAACCTTTTCGTTATAGCAGTGGTTCCTTCTTTTGCTGAAGAATTGTTTTTTCGGGGTATTCTGCAGAAATTGTTTATCAACTGGACTAAAAATGTTCATATTGGAATCCTTATTACCGGGCTTGTATTCGGACTTTTACACTTCCAGTTTTTAAGTGCAGTACCCAGGATATTCCAGGGAATCATAATAGGTTACTTATTTTACTGGACAAAATCCTTATGGATTCCTATAATTGCACACCTGGTGAATAATTCTTTTGCCGTGCTTTTCTATTTTTATTATTACAAGGGAAAAATAGGAGGTGAAATGGAAGAATTGGGAACCCCTGAAAGAGGATATTATTATGCTTTAATTGCAGGCATTCTTATTGCCTATTTACTGATTGTTATCCGAAGAAGGATGAAAGAATATTAACCTGTTCCTGCACGTGGAACAGAGATAAGCTCAACCGGGCCCAGCTCATTTTTTCTAAAGACGTAAATGATTCCGTATTCTGTGGCTTTTTCTCTTTTAAGTGCTTCCGGAAGATCTTTAAAAGTTTCTTCTATTTCATTCCAAAGTTTTTGAACCAGCATATCCGCTTCTTCCCTCTTGGCATTCAATACTTCCTGTGCCCTTTGATAACGTTTTCTCAGACTTTGCTGGTACATTCTTGCATCATTGAATTTATCAAATTGTACTTTTACAACTGCTATGGTTGGATTTGTGATCGGAGTTCTTCCTGCCATTCTCCTTTTACTTTCACCCGCAATTAAAATTTCTGCCCAGTACACCACCTCTTCTTCCGTATTTAAATTCGGTAATTTCTTATCACTATTTTCAAGCTGAAAATATTCCTTTGCACTTACCGGAAGTTCACCCCTCATTATAGCCATATTTATCACTTGTATAAAATGACTGATATACAACTTAATTTTCCTCATGGCCTTATTAAAATCTTTACTCTTCTCTATTTGAAGATTGTATGCGGCCTTATGTTCAGACAAAGCATTTTCGTAGGAAGGTAATAATGCCTGAATCTTTTGAAATGTACCCTGCTGAAAAGCCAGTTTAAAAGGCGGAAGTTCTTTTCCTTTACTTATTGCAATATTTAAAGCCTTTAATCGGGCACTGTCTGTGTTGGGAAGACGACGATAGGGCATGTTAATAAAAATGTTGGTAAAGTGTTGATAAAATCGGGCTAATGTGCGAATATAAGAATTTATATTTTATTTGCAAGGGTATTCGCAATTTTATTTATATTTTTTTAATTTTTTTTACTGATTGATTAACAGGACGATAAAATAGCCAGTCCTATGTTTGGCAACAGAAGTAATCCAAGTATCTTTGTAGTTGAAAAGAATCCTTATAAATTAGACCTTTCAAAATATAAACTAAAAAATACCATCATGTTTGACCCTAAAGTTTATCGCAACAGAAGAAGTGCTTTGAGGAAAAAAGTCGAAAGCGGGATCCTGATTTTTCCCGGGAATGAAGAAAGCCCTATGAATTATCCGGCAAACACATTTCATTATCGTCAGGATAGTAGTTTTCTTTATTTCTTCGGAATAGATTCACCCGGGATGTTTGGTATATGTGATATGGATTCAGGGGAAGATACTTTGTACGGGGATGATTTTGGAATAGATGATATTATCTGGATGGGAGCCCAGGAATCAATGAAAAGCCGTGGAGAAAAAATCGGAATTAAATCCGTGAAACCAACTTCTTCCATTGGTCCGGATATCACCCAGGCGATAAAAAAGGGTCGTAAAGTTCACCTCTTACCTCCTTACAGAGCGGAGACTAAAATTTATTTAAAAGAATTGCTGAATGTCGGGCTGGAAGAAGTGAATAATTTTGTTTCCTCAGAGTTTATTAAAGCAGTTGTTTCCCTGAGGGAAATAAAAGATGAACTGGAAGTCCAGCAAATTGAATTTGCCGTTGATATAGCCTATAAGATGCATACCACGGCAATGAAGATGGCATTCCCCGGAACCTGGGAAAGAGAAGTTGCCGGAATGGTGGAAGGGGTTTCTCTTGCACATGGAAATCCGGTTTCATTCCCGGTAATTCTCAGTATGGACGGACAAACTCTGCATAATCATCATCATGGAAACCTGCTGAAAGAAGGTAGGTTAATGGTTACGGATGCCGGTTCTGAATCCCCTTTGCACTATGCCAGTGATATTACCCGCACCGTTCCTGTAGGAGGAAAATTTGATCAACGACAAAAAGAAATCTACTCCATAGTACTGGAGGCAAATAATGCTGCCATCAAAGCCTCTGCACCCGGAGTGTTAAACCGGGACGTGCATTTGCTTGCTGCTGAAATCATTGCATCCGGTCTGAAAGATCTTGGACTCATGAAAGGAGATGTGAAAGAAGCTGTGCAGGCAGGTGCTCATGCCCTGTTTTTTCCGCATGGACTTGGGCATGCCATGGGACTGGACGTGCATGATATGGAAGGATTGGGGGAGAATAATGTGGGCTATACCGATAAGATCAAAAGAAGTGAACAATTCGGCACTGCATACCTGAGATTTGGGAAAGAACATGAAGTGGGAATGGTATTGACCGTTGAACCCGGATTGTATTTTATTCCCGCATTAATTGATTTATGGAAATCGGAAAAGAAATTCACCAGTTTTATAAATTACGATAAGCTAAACAGCTATAAAGATTTTGGAGGAGTCAGGATAGAAGATGATATCCTGATTACAAAAGAAGGATGCCGGGTATTGGGCAAGGCCATTCCAAAATCAATCCCGGAAGTTGAAAATATGATGAACCCGGGATAGAATTTGTAATTCTATTTTACTTTTGCTTTCAGGTACTCACGGTTTAACCTGGCTATATTCGTAAGATTTATGCCTTTAGGACATTCTGCCTCGCAGGCTCCGGTATTTGTACAGCTTCCAAATCCCAATTCATCCATTTTTGAAATCATGGAATCTACCCTGGTTTTAGCCTCGACCTGGCCCTGGGGTAAAAGAGCGAACTGAGAAACCTTTGCTGCTACAAAAAGCATGGCAGAAGCATTTTTGCAGGCTGCCACGCATGCCCCACATCCAATACAGGTAGCCGCATCAAAAGCAAGATCAGCATTTAATTTGGGTATTGGAGTATTATTAGCATCGGTTGCATTTCCTGTATTTACAGAAATATAACCCCCTTCTACGATTATTTTATCAAAGGCCGTACGATCTACAATCAAATCTTTTATTACCGGAAATGGTCTTGCCCTCCAGGGTTCTATGACAATGGTATCCCCATCCTTAAATCTTCTCATATGCAACTGGCAGACAGTGATTAATTCATCCGGACCATGAGGTTTCCCGTTGATATACAAACTGCAACAACCACAAATACCTTCCCTGCAATCATGATCAAAAGCAACAGGATCCTCATTTTTTATAATTAATTCTTCATTCAGGACATCCAGCATCTCCAGAAAGGAACTATCGGAAGAAATATTACTAAGCTTATAGCTTACAAATTTTCCCTTTGAATTTGCGTTTTTCTGTCTCCAGATTTTCAATTTGAAATCCATGGTATATATATTTTCTTTTTTTACTTATAATTTCTTTGTTTAAGCTCAACTTCTTCAAACTTAAGCTCCTCTTTATGCATAATGGGCGCTTTATTTTCTCCCTTATACTCCCAGGCAGCCACATAAGTAAACTTTTTATCATCTCTTAAGGCTTCCCCTTCCGGTGTCTGGTATTCTTCCCTGAAATGGCCTCCGCAGGATTCTTCTCTCTGGAGAGCATCTCTTGCCATCAACTCACCCAATTCGAGAAAATCGGCTACACGAGCAGCTTTTTCAAGTTCCGGGTTCAGTTCATATAATTCACCAGATACTTTTACATCTTTCCAGAACTCTGCACGTAATTCAGCTATCTCTTTAACCGCTTTTTCAAGACCTTTTTTGTTCCTTGCCATTCCCACATGGTCCCACATGATATGTCCAAGCCTTTTATGAAATGTATCTACTGTTTGAGAGCCTTTCACTTCCATCAGCTTTTTCATTTTATCTTCCACGTTTTTGGCTGCTTCATCAAATTCTTTAATTGAGGTTTCTATCCTTGGAGTAGAAATATCATCAGCGAGATAATTCTGAATGGTGTAGGGAAGGACAAAATAGCCATCGGCCAGACCCTGCATTAATGCAGAAGCCCCCAATCTGTTTGCACCATGGTCAGAAAAATTAGCTTCGCCAATTGCGAATAAACCGGGAATAGTTGTCATTAAACCGTAATCGACCCACAAACCTCCCATAGCATAGTGGATGGCCGGATAAATCATCATCGGGGTTTCATAAGGATTATCATCCACGATCTTTTCATACATCTGAAACAGGTTTCCGTATTTGGCTTCAATGGTGTCCTTTCCCTGTTTTTCAATTGCATCTTTAAAATCGAGGTAAACCGCCAGACCTGAGCCTACACCATAACCGGCATCACATCTTTCCTTTGCCGCCCTGGAAGCCACATCCCTGGGTACAAGGTTTCCAAATGCAGGGTACCTTCTTTCCAGGTAATAATCGCGGTCCTCTTCCTTTAAATCATTCGGGCTAAGCTCTCCCTTCCGGATCTTTTCAGCATCCTCCTTGTTTTTTGGAACCCAAATTCTTCCATCATTTCTTAAACTTTCACTCATCAGGGTAAGTTTGGACTGCGAATCGCCATGCACCGGGATGCAGGTCGGGTGGATCTGAACAAAGCTTGGATTTCCAAAGAGGGCTCCCCTTTTATGACTTTGCCATGCTGCGCTTACATTTGCCCCCATTGCCATAGTGGAAAGGAAAAAGGTGTTTCCATATCCGCCACTGGCAATTACCACCGCATGGGCAAAATGTCTTTCAATTTTTCCGGTAAT
>CBDUPM010000055.1:0-10207 GCA_965369105.1 uncultured Bacteroidales bacterium
CGACGGATTATTTGATTTATGCAATCCGAATGGCTTGTTGGTTGCGAGTGGAGACGGTTCTTACGGATCCGTGCTGGATAAAGATGGAAAGCTTCAAAATTTAGACGGTTTTGGCGCCTATCTTTTCAATTCGGGACAGGATCGGAATCCCAATAAAATTGAAATATTCTATAAAGCATACCAGGATCCTAAATATGCCTGGCTGATAAACAAAACGGAGGATCGTTATTGTGAAGATGTAACGGTCTGGGGCGACAATACCCTGACGCACGGAATTCACCTGGGAACATCTGAGGCTCCATCCTTTTCAAGTGCAAAGTACCAGGGAATAGGACATGCCCTGATTAGTACCGTTGAGGGTAAAGATTACTGGGAGGGTAATAATATCGCCCTGCATATCCGTAACGGAAATACGATTCAGTACCATGGTCATGATGACCCATTTCATATTGACCTTTATGTGCATGGTAAAATCTTATATCCGGACTGGTACCTGAAAAGCTGGGACTACCTGGCGCCCCGAAAAGCAAGAGGGAACAGAAACAAAACCCCTATATCTCATTATAGTCTGGGTCACAATACGGTTTTGGTTGATAAAAAAGGACCCGATTATAATAGATATCAATTGCTGCAAAGAAACAGTGAGGTGAATGACATATATTTTTCTGAGATCCAACAGAGCGGAAGAATGAAAAGCATTTCATTGGAGGGCTCAATTTACGATGGGGTCAGGCAAAAGCGAACTCTGGGATTAACTCCGGATTATTTAATAGATATTTTTGAGTGTGAAAGTGATTCTGTTCATACTTATGATTACTTATTACATGATGAGGGTGACCTGGAGATCAATACCCCAACAGATATGAAAGAGTATGATGGTTTTGCAGAAGAGTACAATTTAGCACCCATTGATTCTGAGGCAAAATCAGAAGGCAATAAGTGGTTAAGAGCTGGTTTAAGAGGAATTGCGGATACTGACTGGGAGGCCACTTTTGGTACGACATCGGATAAAAGGTCTGTGTTACATGTTGCCGGAGAAGAAAAAACAGAAATATTGACAACCAACACTCCGCTTTATTCTTCCTCCGGATGGGACAACACTCCGGAGCATATTCGTAAAATGTCAAAACCCATGTTAATTATCAGGCGAAAATGCAAATCCACAAGATTTGTTATAGTTCACCAGCTTAGCAACCTTAGCCAGCCATTTAGGGTAACTTTCCTTTATGACAGTATTCAAATAGAAACAGATAATTTTGAAGATAAGGTTTTGTATGATGGAAAGCAGTTGATACTGGCATAGAAATCACACATAAATTACCGAAAGGAGAGTAAAATGGACACGAAATTGTCCGGCAATGCTATTTCAGATGCCGGGAGGAAATCCCGGTGTAATTGAGTCCGGCAAAATGGGTACTCGATGACACCGGTTTTTCCAGGCTTAAGGAAAAATTATTTTTCTATCCCCAGAGCCTCCATGATTTTTGGAACATCTTCATTTTTTGGAATAACGCTGCTGCTCCAAAATGAAACCATCCACTTTCCATCCATTTTCCTGAGGTTAAATACCTGGCGTCCGGGTAAATCGGCCGTCATTGCCGGTACATAAAACTGGCTGACAGCAATCGCCGAATTCCCGTCCGGGCTTATTTGAAAAGGCTGCTCATCAAAAAGCTCAAATTTAAAATCGTAGGCTGCTTTCAGTTCTATCCACGTATTCCTGACTTCTTCTTTGGTCATGATTTCAGCGGGGTCGGATCCGATTATCAGGGCATCGTCTGTAATTAAGGAAAAAAGAGTTTCGACATCCTGGGAGTTCATAGCGTCCCGGAGTATACCAAACATCTCTTTGGCCGCAGCTTCTTCTGCTGCAAGATCAATGGTGGCTGGTGCAGGAGTTTGTTGACAGGCAGCTAATAACAGGACCAGGCAAACAGATAAAAACAAGATTTTTTTCATGATTGGAGGATTAGGATTATTAAATTCAACCAGGCTTAAATGATATATTACAGACAATTTAGGTAATTTATTGAAGCAAGTCAATACTAATATTTTTGAATGATAACCCTCTCGGTCATGGATATTATAATATTCACCATTGCCTTCACTAAAATTGGTTTTTCTTCATTTTCACACTCCCTCTCCCTCTGTCTTCTTTAGGTTTTTTCACCCAGCTTTTAATTAAACTTATTAAACTAATATCATTGTGAAAAAACCACCTCTTACCAGATTTATATGCCCTTCATCCATGATAAGACCTAGCTCCCTGTACAGAAAGCAAACACTTCTATATTAATGAAAAGGGTTTTACCAATCGGGTACGGGTATGGTTTTATCCAAGATAATTCTCCTCATTCTTTCTCTGGCTAAGGCCAATGTCAATGTCACGGAATCTCCGGATATCATATTAATAATCAATAGATTATATTATTTAAAGTTATGATTACCCTGTATTGTCGACACATAATATTTCAAAATCCGTATGGAGTGTAATAAGCTTTTTTTTTCCTTTGATAAAAACTCCTAAAAAATTTAAAATGAAAGAAGTCGTTATTGTATCAGCAGCGCGAACAGCCATCGGCAGTTTTGGCGGTAGTTTGGCTGGATTTTCTGCCGTTCAGCTGGGTGTATTTGCGGCCCGGGAAGCTATAAAAAGAGCAGGGATTAATCCTGCTGAAATAAATGAAACCATAGTAGGGAATATACTTTCTGCAGGTGAAGGACAAAACATTGCCAGGCAAATCTCTATTAACTCCGGAATACCTGAAACAAGTCCTGCAATGACGATCAATAAACTTTGCGGGTCCGGACTGCGAGCGGTAAGTATGGCGGCCCAGTTTATCATGTTGGGTGATGCAGATATAGTGCTGGCCGGGGGAACGGAAAACATGTCAAATGCCCCGTATTTACTCAAAAAAGCCCGGTTTGGCTATAAAATGGGTCATGATGAAATAGTGGACAGTATGATTCAGGATGGTTTAATGGATTCATTCAATAACTATCATATGGGTATAACCGCAGAGAATATAGCCGAACAATGGGGTATTGGACGGGAAGAACAGGATGAATTTGCATTGAAAAGTCAGCTTAAAACAGAAAAAGCACAGAAGGAGAATAAATTTAAGGACGAAATTGTACCCATTGAAATTCCTCAAAGAAAAGGGGAACCGCTTATTTTCGATAAGGATGAATTTCCTAAATCAGGATTGAGTATTGAAAAACTGGCGGCCCTTCGTCCTGCTTTTAAAAAGGATGGTACCGTTACAGCAGGAAACGCCTCAGGAATTAATGACGGGGCAGCCATGCTAATTGTTATGTCAAAGGAAAAAGCGGTCGAATTGGGGCTGAAACCTCTGGCACGTATTATATCCTATGCAAATGCAGCCCTCGATCCAAAAATTATGGGATACGGACCGGTCCCTGCCACCAAAGCAGCCCTTTTAAAAGCCAAATTAAAAATTGAAGAGATTGACCTAATTGAAGCAAATGAAGCTTTTGCATCTCAATCCATTTCAGTCTTGCGCGACTTAAAAATGGATCCTGATAAAGTAAATGTGAATGGGGGAGCTATCGCCCTGGGACATCCAATCGGGGCATCAGGTGCAAGGATTCTTACCACATTACTTTATGAAATGAAGCGCCGGAATGCAAAAACCGGTCTGGCTACCTTGTGTATTGGAGGGGGCATGGGAACCTCAATGATTATCGAAAAACTTTAAAACGCAATTATAAAATTATTTATCATGAAAAGACTTCAAAACAGGATCGCTATTATAACCGGCGCTGCAGATGGGATAGGAAAAGCTGCCGCAATAAAATTTGCCAGTGAAGGAGCAACCGTTCTTATATGGGATATGAACGAGGAGAAAGGAAAAGCAACCGCAGAAGAAATTGTCAATGGGAAGGGTAAAGCGGAATTCTTTAAGGTGAATACGGCCAAATTTGATGAAGTGGAACAGGCTGCGAAAAATGCTATGGATAAATACGGACAGATTGATATACTGATTAATAATGCCGGTATCACCCGGGATGCGAGCCTAAAAAAAATGACTTCGGAACAATGGCAACAGGTCATTGATGTCAATCTTACCGGTGTATTCAACTGTGCCAAACTGGTAAGTCAGTACATGGTGGAAAAAAACTATGGAAGAATTATCAATACTTCATCGGTAGTGGCGCTATACGGGAACTTCGGACAAACCAACTATGTAGCTACAAAATCCGGGCTTATTGGAATGACAAAAACCATGGCCAGGGAACTGGGTCGCAAAAACATTACGGTAAACGCGGTGGCTCCGGGATTTATTCTAACCGATATGGTGAGAAAAATGCCGGAAAATATACTTAAATCCATGGAAGAAAAAGTTCCCCTGGGCCGGTTGGGTATTCCGGACGAAATTGCTTCGGCCTACCTTTTCCTGGCAAGCGATGAAGCTTCCTATGTGAATGGCTCAGTTTTAAGCGTTGATGGGGGCATGACAATTTAGTAACTTTAAAGATCTGGTGAGGTGTTTGTAAACCGGAAAAACTTTCATCGGATAAACTAAACCTATAATCATCTGAAATGGCTACAAATCAACAAATTATTGGTACATGGATTCTGATCATTTTATATGCAATTCTAATCATATATTTTGTAGTGAGAGGCGCCCTTAAAACAAAAAGTCTTAACGATTATGCCGTGGGGAATGTAAATTTCTCACCGGTTTTTGTGGGATTGTCTCTGGCCGTTTCAATGACCAGTGCAGCGACTTTTATTGTGAATCCGGGACTTATTGCAGTATACGGAATGGCAGGTGTATTGTCCTTCGGACTGTTCTTTCCCCTGGCTACCATTATTTCCCTGATAGTACTAACCAAGAGCTTCCGGAAGTATGGACAAAACCTGAAAGCCGTTACCCTTGCCCAATGGATAGGGAAAAGATATGAAAGCAAGTATTTTGCCTTATTTATGGGTTTTCTCTCTTTTCTTTTAATAACTTTTATCGTTCTGATCCTGGTTGCCCTCACCAAAGTGATTTCCAAATCGCTGAATGCTAATGAAATACTGGTCCTGGCGATTATTATCCTTTTTGTATTTGGATATATGATGTTCGGAGGAGCCAATTCCCTGGTTTATACCAACACGATTCAGGCGGTTGTAATGCTGCTGGTTGCCTTTATTCTTTTATTTTCAGGATATGATTATTTTAAAGGAGGAATCGATGGCTTTCTTCAAAAACTGGCAGCGATTGACCCGGTGCTGATCCGGTCAAGAAACCCGGGAAGTCCCCTTTTTCGCGATTTTTATGAAATTATAGTCGCACAGTTAATCGTTGGAGCAGCCGTGGTTTGTCAGCCCCATATTATAACCAAATCTTTGTTCTTAAAAGAGGAAAAAGACGTAAACAAATTTCTTATCACCGCCGTTATTGCAGAAATTATCTTTTTCTCCGTTGTTTTCGTCGGTTTATATGCACGAATCAGCTTTCCTGATCTGACCGCAGACGGAGCAGCCCTGAAAACGGATGGAATCATACCGGCTTTTGTGATTAAAACATTCTCGAATGGAATTATTTCGGTGGTGGTGGGTCTAATTGTGATTTTAGGTTTAATAAGCGCCGGTTTATCCACACTGGAAGGACTCATACAGTCTCTTTCCACTACCATTACATCTGATATAATAAAACCTCTGTTTGGGAAAAATATTCAAACCGACAAATCATATGTTGCCCTGAACAAACTTGCCATTGTTTTTTTAGCTATCATTTCTTTTGTCGTTTCAAGAGATCAGCTGATAAATCCTAAGCTAAGCGTGGCTATTCTGGCACAAAATGGTGTATATGCATACTTTTCGGTTGCATTTATACCTATCGTATTTGGCATATTTGTTAAAGAAGTAGATATTAAAGTTCCGGTTATAGCCTCTGTCGTTGCACTGATAACGCACTTTGGTATTTATTATGGATTACCTTACCTGGTTTCTGCTTTTGGAACGGACTTTGGGGCCTTTACCAAATATCTGACCGGAGTGGTTCGTAATCCCGCTATAGCCTCTTCTTCTGCCATTGCCCTGTCCTCACTGGCAGGGATAATCGTTCATCTTATCACCCGAAAGAAATAAATGAAGACCATGGTTAATTTTAAAGAAATCTATAAGAATAAAATTGTCAGCATTGAGGAGGCCGTAAGCCTTATAAAAAGCGATACAGATGTAATTGTTGCTCAATGTGCTTCTGAACCACAGGCTTGCATGTCCAAATTTCATCTTGTAAAAGATAAGGTTCATGATGTAAAAGTCTTTTCCGTTTTAACCCTTAAGCCTTACGATTTTTATATGAAACCGGAGATGAAGGGGCACTTTGAATTATGCAGCTGGTTTCATGCTCCGGGTTCACGCCAGGCTTTAAAAGAGAAAACCGGAACCGTCACCTATGTTCCGAATATGCTGCACCGGGCCGGATTGGACCGGGTGAAAGTAAGAAAGCCGCATATATTCTTTGGCACCTGCACACCCCCCGACGATAAAGGCTTTGTATCTTTATCATTGGGAATAACCTATGAGAAAGATATAATTGAACAGGCTGACATTGTTGTACTGGAAGTAAACGATCAGCTTCCCCGCACTTTTGGAGATACTCATTTGAAGGTTCAGGATGTGGATTATTTCGTTGAATTCTCTCAAAAACCACCCACTCTTCCTTCCGTTGAACCCGATGAAACAGCTATGGCGATTGGGAATAACATTGCTTTGCTTATCGAAGACGGATCTACCATTCAACTTGGAATTGGTGAAATTCCCAATGCAGCTGCCTTATCCCTCAGCAATAAAAAGGACCTGGGTGTACATACAGAAATGATGGTGGATTCGATGATGGAATTATACAAAATGGGAGTCATTACCAATAAGAAAAAGGCATTTTACAAGGATAAATTTGTATGTACTTTCGCGATGGGAACAGAAGAATTGTATAAATGGCTGGATAATAATCCGGAAGTTGAATTCCTTCGTGGAAACTATGTAAACGACCCCTGTATAGTAAAACAAAACTCTAAGATGGTTTCTATAAATACCTGTATCATGATAGATTTTACCGGACAGGTAGCCAGCGAATCCATTGGCATAGAGCAATATTCGGGAACAGGGGGACAAACCGATACCGCTGTTGGGGCTGTTGGCGGATTAGATGGAAAAGGGAAATCTATTATCGCCTGCCGGTCAACCGCAAAAGGAGGTAAAATTTCCACCATTGTACCGGTTCTGCCTGAAGGCACCGCTGTAACCCTTCACAGAAGCAACACCGATTATGTGGTTACGGAGCACGGCAGTGCCAGGTTAACAGGATTAACGGTCAGGGAAAGAACAAGGGCACTGATAAATATTGCACACCCCGATTTCAGAAAAGAACTTATACAAAAAGCTCAGGAGATGGGCTATATATAAAATATAAATAAGATATGTTACCCGTAAAAATTATTGGAACCGGTGTGTATGCTCCGGGGAAAGCTATAGATAACGATGAGTTAAAAAAACTGGCAAGTATTGATTTCGACGCAGATAAAATTGAGTTTGGTTTGGGTATTTCCAAACGCCATATTGCTCATTTGCGTGGGATAAAAGAAACAACAGCCGATTTTGCCACAAAAGCAGCTCTTAATGCTATCCGGGATGCAGGAATTTCGGCCGATGATGTGAACCTGTTTATGGTGGCTACCGATACTCCTGAGTATATCTCTCCCGCAACCGCACTCATCGTTCAGGGCCGGATTCAGAAAAAGGAAACATGGGCATCTGCTTTTGATACCAGCGCCTCATGCGCCAGCTTTACCATTGCTTTTGACAATGCCGCACGGATTATGGCCAGCGATAAGAGTATTAAGTATGCTCTCGTTACAGGAGTCTATAATATGCCGGCATTTATAAGGAAAGGGGATGATTTTGGTTATCCGGTATTCGCCGATGGTGCGGGAGCTGTGGTACTGGAACGAAAAGAGGATAGTGAATCGGGCTACATTACCGGGCAACTTCTTAGCGATGGAACCCAATGGGATTATGTAGGTGTATATGCCGGAGGCACAAAAATGCCGGTAACGGAAAAAGTGCTGAAAGAGGAAACCTATGGTTTACTGAATATACAAAAGCTTCCAAGCGACAGAAATGTGCGGCTCTGGCCCATGGTAATCGAAAAATTACTGCAAAAAGCGGAAATGAGTATAAAAGAAATCGATCATTTTATTTTCACTCAAATTAACCGATCGGTAATTAAAAAAGTAATGGAAGCCATTCAGCAGCCTTTGGAAAAAACGAGTTTTATAATGGATCGCTATGGCTATACGGGTTCGGGATGTGTACCAATGGCTCTGCATCATGCCATAAAAGAAAAGAAGGTCTGCAGAGGTGATAAGGTTCTGTTTGTGGCTTCGGGAGCCGGATTGGCTGTTGGAAGTAATCTATTTGTTTATTAAAACGGGTATTTATGACTAAAATAAATGTAGGAATTGCAGGTACCGGCATCTATATTCCGGAAGGAAGAATAAGCGCAGGGGAAATTGCTGCCCAAACCAACGGAGTCTGGACGGAAGAAGCGATAATAGAGAAACTGGGGATTATTGAAAAGCCGGTTCCCGGAGAAAATGATGGCACCCAGGAAATGGGGGTAAGAGCGGGTTTGGATGTATTGAAAAATACCGGCACGGATCCAAAAGAAATAGACCTGATCCTTTGCATAGGTGAAGAGTGGAAAGAATATCCGCTTACTACATCAGGAATATATATCCAGGAAAAAATTGGCGCCTCAAATGCGTGGGCCATAGATGTTCAGCAACGTTGCGGAAGCACGGTTGCCGCTATGAAAATGGCCAGGGATATGATGATTGCTGATGAAGATATTAATACGGTTATGATTGTGGGTGGTTATAGAAATGGGGATTTTATCGATTATGCCGACAGCTCCGTTTCATTTATGTTTAACCTTTCTGCCGGTGCCGGTGCCCTTATCCTGAAAAAGAATTATAATAAAAACATTTTATTAGGGAGCCATATAATGACCGATGGGAGTATGGCCAGGGATGCCGGAGTAAAATATGGAGGCATTTGTCATCCCATTACCCCCCAAAATGCAGATATAGCTTATAAATCACTTAAAGTTTTTAATGCTGAACATATGAAGGAAAGATTGAATGAGGTTTCAATGGAAAATTGGTTCCATTGTATAAAAAGGGCCTTTGAAAAATCTGACATCGAACCGGGAAAGCTGGATTATCTGGCCGTTTTGCATTTTAAGAGATCCATGTTCGATTTTATGCTTGATTCACTTGGTTTGGATAAGGATCAAAGCATCTATCTGGATCACTACGGACACCTGGGTCAGATTGACCAAATCCTTTCCCTCCATATGGCATTGAAAGAAGGTAAAATCCAAAACGGAAGTGTTATTGCTATGATTGCCGCAGGAATTGGGTATGCATGGGGAGCAAATGTGATAAAATGGGGCTCAGTATGATAACAGAGTCGATAAGTAAAGGGCGTTTGCTATATAATTATATATCATAAAGTTAGCTAAACGAATCAGTATAAACAGAAATAAAGTCAACCTTATAAATATAAATTTTTATATTTTATTCTATTAAGTTTTAAATTATTTTGAGTTAATATTAAAAACCAACAATGCTATGAAAAAAAGAAGTTTATTTTGGATTGCCATGATACTCCTAGGAGTCATGGGTTTTAGTTCCTGCAGTGATGAAACGGTAAATCAGAGTCCGTTTTTTAAAAGTATTTCTCTATCTGATGATAACAAAACGGTAACCGTAACTTTCAGTGAAGAGGTGTATGCCAATGCCGACAAAACCGGTAATCTTGAAAGTAGCGATTTTATGGTAAGCATCGAAGGTGTTGACTTCAGTTATGAAATAACTCACACCGCCGGAAATATGACGATGACCATTGATCTCATCATTACGTCAATCACTGAAGGTACTGAAGTGGTAAAGGTAAAGCCTGCAAGTGCAACAAGTGTATACGATAATGAAGGGTTAGCCATGCTTGATACGGAGGAGATTAATTCTGAAAGTATTTCCCAGGATCTTGGAATAATTGGCAACTGGTATTCATCCGGGGATAATGTAGCTCCTTTGCTGGTAACCTACTTTAATGTTGACTCAATCTATACTGAATTCAAGGATGATTTTACCTACCTGGTTGAACAGTATAATACAGACAATACTT